>CAZOCA010000299.1:0-5150 GCA_964578105.1 uncultured Pararhizobium sp. | reverse complement strand
GGCCATAGCGCCGCGCGCGCAAAAGGATAAAGCGCTTCTTGAAGCAGCCAAGGCACTGCGCATCGCTACGCCAGACATTCTGGTGGCCAATGCCAAGGATGTAGCTGCCATGGTGAAGAAGGGGGCTGCCGCTTCCTTCATCGATCGGCTGACGCTCGATGAAGATCGTGTGGATGCGATTGCGTCGGGGCTGGAAGCCATTGCCGATCTGCCGGACCCTGTTGGCACCGTGATTGCAGATTGGGAGCGGCCAAACGGGCTGAAGATTTCGCGGGTGCGCACGCCATTAGGCGTCATCGGTGTCATTTTTGAAAGCCGTCCGAATGTGACGGCAGATGCGGGTGCGCTGTGTTTCAAATCCGGAAATGCTGCTATTCTGCGCGGTGGTTCTGACAGTTATCTGTCCTCTCGCGCCATTCACGCCTGTCTTGTTCAGGGCCTGAAGGCTGCGGGGCTGCCCGAGACATCCATACAATTGGTGCCAACAACTGACCGTGCGGCTGTCGGAGCCATGCTGTCAGGTCTTGATGGCGCAATTAATGTGATTGTGCCACGTGGCGGCAAGAGCCTTGTGGCGCGCGTTGAAGAAGAGGCCCGTGTGCCCGTCTTCGCGCATCTGGAGGGTCTTTGTCATATGATCATCGATAAATCGGCTGATCTGGACATGGCTCGCAAACTGGTGGTGAACGCAAAAATGCGCCGCACCGGTATTTGTGGTGCGCTTGAAACGCTGCTTGTGGACCGGGCTGTGGTCGATACACATTTGCTGCCAATTCTTGAGGACCTGAAAGTTGCTGGCTGTGCCGTGCGCGGCGATGAGACAGTTTGCAAGCTGATTGACTGGGCAGACCCGGCCACCGAAGAAGACTGGCGCACCGAATATCTGGATTCCATATTGGCGGTGCGTGTGGTGGATGATCTGGATGCGGCTTTGAGCCATATCAAAACCTATTCCTCCAATCACACAGAGGCGATTATTAGCGAGGACGAGGCAGCCGTTGATCGGTTTTTCAATGAGATCGACAGCGCAATTCTGTTGCATAATGCCTCCACGCAATATGCCGATGGCGGCGAGTTTGGCATGGGCGGGGAGATTGGCATTGCCACTGGAAAGATGCATGCCCGCGGCCCTGTTGGGCTGGAGCAATTGACGAGTTTCAATTACCGCGTGCGTGGCACCGGCCAGGCGCGTCCGTAAGGCCGGTTGGAATTTGCGCGACTGGACCAAAATCCCGCCAGCTCAACCCATGCAACGTATTGGCATTTTGGGCGGTACTTTTAATCCAGCTCATGATGGCCATCGCCATATTTCGCTGATGGCCTTGCAGCGGCTGCGCTTGCAAAATGTTTGGTGGATGGTGACGCCGGGCAATCCGCTGAAAGCCAATGACGGATTGCCGCCATTGAATGCGCGTGCTGCTTATGCCGAGCAATTGGCTGATCATCCGGCCATCACGGTTACAGGTCTTGAAGCCGGCATTCAAACCCGCTTTACCTATGACACGCTGAGGGTGCTGACCACGCGCTTTCCAGCCACCCGTTTTGTCTGGCTTATGGGTGCTGATAATCTGGCGCAATTCCATCGTTGGCAGGGCTGGAAAGAGATTGCGCAACTGATGCCGATTGCGGTCATAGACCGGCCGGGTTCCTCGCTGGCCACGCGATCCTCCGTTGCTGCACAGACTTTGGCACGCTTTCGGGTGAAGGAGGAGGATGCCGGCGCTCTGTCGTCCATGAAGGCACCTGCATGGACCTTTTTGCACGGGCCGCGATCCGAATTGTCCTCCACCGCGATCCGGGCAGGGCAACAATAGCTTTCTTGATGGTGTTCCATCAACTTCCCCCGGTTGTCTCACTTGACCGGAACACGCAGTGCGCCTTAGTTCACGCAAAATTTTGGAGAGTGTTATGGCACGATTAAACTGGGGTCTTATTGGTGGCGGTGCGGGCAGTCAGATTGGCCCGGCGCATCGGCTTGGCGCGGGTCTGGACGGGTTCTTTAACCTGAGCGCAGGCGCGTTTGATATCGATCCGGACAAGAGTCGGGATTTCGGGGCAACACTAGGTGTTGATGCCAGCCGTGCCTATGGCACATGGCAGGATATGCTGGCAGCAGAAAGTGCGCTTTCGCCTGAAGAGGGCCGCTTGGATCTGGTCACTGTGGCGACGCCAAATTCGACACATTTTGAGATCACCAAAGCGTTTTTGGAAGCTGGATTTCATGTCTTGTGTGAAAAGCCCATGACCATGACCGTTGAAGAAGCGGAACAGGTGGTTGCGGCGGCCAATGCCAGTGGGAAAATCTGCGCAGTGAATTACGGCTATTCGGGTTATCCGATGGTGCGCCATATGCGGGCCATGGTTGCGCGTGGTGACATTGGCAAAGTGCGTATGGTGAAGGCTGAATTTGCCCATGGCTTCCATGCAGATGCAGCGGATGCTGACAATCCGCGTGTGCGCTGGCGCTACGATCCTGCACAGATTGGCGTTTCTGCACAATTTGCTGATTGCGGCATTCATGCCATGCATATGGCCAGTTTTGTAACCGGTCAGGAAGTTGAAAAGCTATCCGCAGATTTTGTCAGCACGATTGCCAGTCGTCAGCTTGAAGATGATGCCATGGTCAATTTCCGGATGGATGGTGGTGCGGCAGGTCGTCTTTGGACCAGCTCGATCGCTGTCGGGCGGATGCATGGTCTGACCTTGCAGGTGTTTGGTGAAACTGGTGGTCTGCGCTGGGCGCAGGAGCAACCAAATCAGGTCTATTACACGCCAATCAGCGAGCCAGTTACACGCGTTCTGGAACGTGGCGGGCCTGGTCTTTCGCCTGAAGCTGATCGGGCGTCCCGAGTGACAATCGGTCACGCGGAAGGGATGCCTTTGGCCTTTGCGAACATTTATTCGGATCTGGCGGAAGTCATTCGCGCTGATAAGGAAGGCCGGGTGGCAGACCCTGCAGCCATGCATTTTCCAAGCGCTGTTGATGGTTTGCGCTCCATGGCTGCGGTTTTTGCATCTGTGAAATCCGCGAAGGCAGACGGGGCCTGGGTTGATGCTCGTCCGCCCTCACTGAAGGGCTGAATCGCAAAATTTCGCTTTATTGATCCGAATCAAGGAATGCGCCTCCCTGTTCTGCAATCATCCGTGTGAATGCAAACATCTTTGTGTATGCAAGCAGGGGGGATTAAATGAGCGAGACAAAACCATCTCATCATGTAGGGCCACAGCCCATTGATCGGCTGCGCGTGCGCAAGTTGACGCATGACGATGTCAAAACTGCCTTGCGGGCTGGTCTGTCGGATTATCTGGCAAGGCCGTTTTTGAGCAGTTCATTTGGTATTGTGTTTGCTCTGGGTGGGCTGTTTGTGGTCGCCAGCCTGTTTTATTTCAATCAGATCTGGATGGCGATCCCGGTTGCGCTGGGCTTCCCGCTGATCGCTCCGTTTGCCGCCGCCGGGCTATACGAAATGAGCCGACAACTCGCCGCAGGCACGTCTTTTACCTGGCGCGATATCTATCTGGTTGTGTCCCGACAACCGAGTAAGGAATTCGGCTGGATGGCGTTTGTTGTTCTGTTTGTTTTCTGGGTCTGGATTTATCAGGTGAGGCTGTTGCTGGCAGTTTTTCTGGGGCTTCAGGCCTTTTCGTCCCTGGAAGGGTTTGTTCAGGTGATTACCGGAACAGCCAATGGCCTGCTGTTTGTGGGGATAGGAACAGTTGTTGGTGCAGTGCTGGCTCTTATCCTGTTTTGCATTACCGCCGTGTCCATGCCGCTATTGCTGGATCGCAAGATTGATTTCATCACTGCCATGCTGCTCAGCATCAATACAGTTCGCACCAATCCAGCTGTCATGCTGGGATGGGGCTTCACAATTGGGGTATTGATATTTTTGGCGATGGTACCGGCCTTTCTGGGGCTCATCGTCGTTTTACCGATTCTGGGCCATGCCACATGGCATCTCTACCGCACTGCAATCGAAGAATTGCCCGACAACGCCTGACCTGCTTTTCGAGTAAGTTCGCCCTTTAACTTGGGAACGGACGAACCATCCCGGTTGCGTTAACCGGGATGGTTCTGTACCCAAAACCACGTGTGCGAGGGATATGATGATGAAACGCAGAGATTTTCTGAAAATGAATTCAGCTTAAGACCTATGACAGACCCCAAAAAGCCAGCTGTTTGGCGCGCAGAATTGATGGTCGGGCGCCTCCTTCTATCGGCTTTGTTCTTTGCAGGTAGCATTCAGAAAATCTTGGATCCGACACCTGCCATGATGTTGCTTGAAGGGGTCGGGCTCTCTGGCTTTCTTGTATGGCCTGCTGCAGCCTTCAACCTGGTCGCGGGTATTTTGCTGGCGACAGGTCGATACGTGGTTCCTGTTGCCAGAATTCTTGCCGCTTATTGTGTTGTCACAAGCGTGTTTCACTTCATCCCGTCTGATGGCTGGCAAATGTCTATTTTCATCAAAAACTGGGCCATTGCCGGCGGGCTTCTTGCGCTTTCAGCCGCGCAATCAAGGACTATTGCGGGTCGTAAGACCGCAGAATTTCATCACCTATAAAGAGTCCGCACCTTAGCCTCATATGTATCTGAATGCGGGTGGCAATTGTGGCTGGGGTCACATGGCGTCCGTTTTGCTGCAACGCATCGAGTTGTTCGTGAATTCAAAATGACCTGCCACGCAATGCCAATTGCGTCATTTTCTTGGAAGTTTTCCCAGAGGGTTCGAATGTTTCGCAACATAGATGGACGAATGAATTTAAAGATTTTCTTTGAGAAGGATCTCGATGCGTATTTTTTCCTGTGAGGCCAAAGGCTCACGCTTATCCACCCGGGCTTTGAGAATTCGGATAGCACTTCTCACCAGATGCCCCGGATTTTGTGCAATGACGGCATCAATCTTTCCGCTCTGCAGCGCAGCTTCCGTAAACGGCGTACGTTCATGAACGACTTTCACCAGAGGCTGTGTCGCGAGTTTTGATATTTCTTCAATAGGTATTCGCGCCTCGGCGCTCAGGACATACACGGCGGAGATGCCGGGGTGGTTCGCAAAGACATTCTTAAAAATTCGCCTGGTTCTTTCCGTATCTCCATAGGTTTCAACGGTTGGCAAAGTTTGAAGTTGGGGGTATTCGCGATTGATAACATC
>CAZOCA010000298.1:0-5153 GCA_964578105.1 uncultured Pararhizobium sp. | reverse complement strand
GGAAAGTCCATTAGCTCGATCCTTCCAGTGCCAGCAAAACCCTGTCCAGCGCAGCGTGGGCATCACAGCCGATGAAGATCGTATCATCCAGACCGGCAAGGTCACTGCGGCCTGCCAGCAGGATATATCGTGCTCCTGCTTCTTTCAGGTCTGCAACCAATGCTTCGGCATTTGCATCATAATCTGCATCAGCGCCGCACAGGCAAATGACGGGTGTGTGTTCGGTATCCAGTTTGTCGACTTTTGTGCTGGCGCCAACTTCCCGATTTTGTACTGCAAGACTTTCAACCGCAAGACTGGCAGCGGCAAACAAATCAGTCGCGAAATCCGATCTCGCCTTCCACGCCTTTCTATTGCCAAGGCATAACAGCAACACCGCTGGCTGGCTGAGAACCGATAGCTTTTGCGCCCGCTCGGCCAATTGTTCAAACAGAATGCCATCGCGCAAATCGCCAAACTGCTCATCCTGATCTTCAGGTTCGAGCGGACTGTTGATCAACGTGTTGACATCAGGCGCATCAAGTTGGGCGAAGTGGCTGTTACCAAGCGAGACGGTTTTGCGGGTTGCAACATCGCGCAGGTAAGCCTCTCGGCTAGCTGTTATCATCTGTTGAACCGCACCATTGTCAACGGCTGCCGCGAAGCGACCCTGCGCCTCAACGGTTTGAAAACTGGCCCAGGCTGCTTCGGCAAGCGAAACGGTCAACGCGTCATAGACACCGGCACCGTATGCCGGATCCACGATTTTGCCGAGATGGCTTTCTTCCTGCAAAATCAGGCTGATATTGCGTGCTACCCGCCTTGAAAATGCATCGGGCAAACCCAAAGCCTGCGTATGTGGTAATACGCTGATACTATCCGCGCCACCCAGACCTGCTGCAAAAGTTGCCATGGTTGTGCGCAACACATTCGTCCATGGCTCGCGTCGGCCCATCATGCGCCAGCTTGTTGTGGCGTGAAGCGACAGCGGGGTATCATCTGCACTCAGCGTCTGCAGCAATTTGCGCCAAAGCAGCCGCATGGCGCGAAATTTTGCCATGCTTTCAAATTGATCAGCATCACTGCTCAATGTGACACTCAACCGTTTTGACGCGGAGCCTATGTCGGTGCCGCCTGCGCACAATTCGCGCATGACAGAAACAGTTTCGGCAAGCGCCAGACCCAGTTCCTGTGCCGCTGTGGCGCCCTTATTGTGCCATTTGGATGCATCGGCAATGAGACTGGCAGAGCCGCCAACCAGACCCTTGGCGTCCGGGCCATTCATGCTGATGTTCAGAGCGTTACGATCGTAGCCGCGCCCATTACAAAATTTGGTCCAAAGATCACATTGGGCCGCGCTCATACCATCAAACCGGAGGCTGGTAGCATCCACAAAAATATTGTCGAAGAGCACTTTGAAAGAAGACAGGTCCGACAGGTCTATCCCAAATCCATGAGCCGAGCCGGAACCCGCCAGCACAAGCAACGCGCCATCGGCACCCTGTTCCAGATCATGCAGCAATTGTGCATTCGCTTCAGTCGCAGATGGATGGTCGATCCGTGTCAGCGTTTTCCACGCTTTGTCCGCTCTGGCTACCATTGTAACCGGCTGTTCCTGAGGGTGGGTGAGAGGATAGATCGGAGCTATCATCAGCCCGTCATCGGTCACTGCGCTTAGTTTTTCCAGCACATCCTTGTGGCCCGTCTGGCCAAGCATTTTGCTGAGACCATCCAACCATTCGCGGCCTTTTGGTGCCGCCTCAATCATCTCTCGCAGAGAGAATTCTGCCTTCGCCATTATGTGCTCTGAAACTATCGGATGTTGGAGTTAGCAACGGCACAATAGGTGTGCCCAACCGACTGAGCAAGCCCTGCTATGGTAGGATATGGGATGCGGTACCCAGGCGTGTCGATTGTAACCAAGCAACAAGCAAGAAGCCCGCAAACAAAAAAGGCGCCGCAACAGCGACGCCCTTTCCTCGTCTGATCCGATGATCAGTAAGTCATGGTCGTTGGCAGGGTCTTGGCCTGAGCAACCCATTTTTCAACAGACTTTTCGCTGGGCACAAGCCTTACCAGTTTCTTCTCGGCGTTCACTTCAGCCATTTTTGCGGCCAGATTGGCAACATTACGGTTGCGCAATTCTTTCACTGTGTCGACGCCAGCGGCTTCCAGCAATTCAGAGTATTCTTCGGCAACACCTTTGATGCGCATCAGATCACACATGTTGGCCCATTTCAGAATTTGAGAGGTCTCAAGGCCAGCTTCTTCCGCCACAGCTTTGCGGCCTTTTGGGTCCTTCGCGCGGTCCAATAGGGCTTTTGTGGTGCGTATACCAATACCCTGTAATTTGGCGGCGTAGGTTGGCCCAATGCCTTCAATGTCGATGATGGAATAAGATGACATGCTATTCTCCCGTAGTAATGCGCCGAATTGGAATCGCCCCATCGGCTAAGTAAAATTGAGTTAGATTAATTGGCTGAGGCCAGGCACTGACTTGATAATGTCATTAACTGTCTCTTCTCCGGCCTGTTCCTTCGAATAGTCCAAAGTTTCCTTGGCAACGCTCTGAACTTCGTCCATTTCAAGTCCAAGACCTTTGAGTTCGCCAAACGCGCCCATCATGCCACCGGCGCCACCGAGCAATCCGCCCAGCAAACCGCCACCGCTATTGCCGCTATCGCCTTCGTTCTTAGAGGCGACCATCTCCCGTGCACCGGGGATGGCATCCAGCAATTTGCTGACTTGAGAATCAGGGCCTTCTTTTGCAAGGAAGCCCATAATAATCGCAACGGCCTGTTGCGCTATTTCTTCACTGATGCCGACCTTAGCGGCAATTCTGGCAATGAGATCGTTCATGTGTACCTTTGAATAATACCCTGATTCTTGATGCCCGGAAGTGGACCTTAAAAATGTGGCACTATTTGGCAACAGAATCAGCGTGATGACAAGTGTTTTGCGGAGTAGTCTTGCCAGAACAATTGCCGGACCTTTCAGGTTGCATCTGCCGAGCGGCTGTAAATGGTCAAAAGATTGGACATTGAGACGCCTCGGCGTCTATGTCAGAAACAACATATTTGGGCTTTGCCCATACCTAAGACAATTCGGAGAGCCGCATATGTATCAAGAGGGCCAAGTCTATCTCGGGACCAGTCGTCACCCGGATGACAGCATCAACAAGCCGGAATACCTGCAGTTAAAGCTGGCCAACCGGCACGGATTGATCACGGGCGCAACCGGTACAGGTAAAACGGTTAGTCTGCAGATTTTGACAGAAGGCTTCTCACGGGCGGGTGTTCCGGTGTTTTGCGCCGATGTAAAGGGAGACCTGTCTGGCCTGGCCATGGCGGGCGAAAGCAAGGATTTTCTGGAAGCCCGTGCAGACACTATCGGATTTGCAGATGATTATAACTATGAGGCTTTCCCAACCATATTCTGGGATCTGTTCGGTGAGCAGGGCCATCCGATTCGCACCACCATTTCAGACATGGGCCCGTTGCTGCTGTCACGGCTGATGGAATTGAATGCAACACAGGAAGGCGTTCTCAACATTGCCTTCAAGATTGCCGATGAAGAAGGTCTGCTGTTGCTGGACATGAAAGATCTGCGCTCGCTGCTGTCCAATCTGGCAGAACGGGCACAGGAAATTTCCGGCACATATGGCAATGTCAGCAGAGCATCGGTTGGCGCCATTCAACGCCAATTGCTGGTGCTGGAGCAGCAGGGGGCGGAAAACTTCTTCGGCGAGCCTGCCCTTGCGATCACCGACATTATGCGCACCGCCCCGGATGGCCGCGGCATGGTCAATATTCTGGCTGCTGACAAACTTATGATGTCACCACGCCTCTACGCCACCTTCCTTTTGTGGCTCTTGTCCGAATTGTTCGAGCAATTGCCGGAGGTCGGCAATCCTGACAAACCACGTCTGGTATTTTTCTTCGACGAAGCGCATCTGCTGTTTGATGAAGCGCCGAAAATCCTGTTGGAAAAAGTGGAGCAGGTGGTCAAGCTCATTCGCTCCAAAGGCGTGGGCGTGTTCTTTGTGACCCAAAATCCGCTCGATGTTCCCGACAGTGTGCTGGCTCAATTGGGTAATCGCGTCCAACACGCTTTGCGCGCTTACACCCCGCGTGAACGTAAGGCCGTGAAAACAGCGGCTGATACATTCCGCCCCAATCCGGAATTCGACGCGTTTGAGGTCATCACCAATCTGGGCGTGGGTGAAGCACTGGTCTCGACGCTCATGAAAAAGGGCGTTCCATCCATTGTGGAACGTACTTTGGTCCGCCCGCCGTCTTCCCGCATGGCACCTATTTCTCCGCAGGAGCGCAAGAAAATCATGCAAGGAAGCCCCGTCCTTGGGCAGTACGATGAAAGGGTGGACCGGGAATCCGCTTATGAAGTGCTGAAAAAACGCGCAGCTGATCTTTTGAAAAAGGAAGAGACGCAGCGCGAACACGAAGATGAAGAACGTGAGGAAACCGGCAGAATGCGCCGCTCGCGAACTGGCTTTACATTGCCGGACTTTGATGATGATGGTCGCAAAACATCAAGCCGTCGCCGCACCTCCCGCGATGATCGGCCGACGAAGCGGGCCCGCAAAAGCACCACGCGCCGCCGCTCAAGCAACCGCCAGACGGTAACAGAGGCTGCCATGAAGTCAGTGGTTCGCTCGGTCAGTACTCAGCTTGGCCGCGCGCTCGTGCGTGGCATTCTGGGTTCCCTAAAACGCGGTTTCTAGAATTCAGGAATTTGACAACATGGCCAAAATTAACGCGGTCCTCGACCGCATTGATGCTGATTTAGACAAAAGCATAGAGCGTTGGTTCGATCTGTTGCGTGTCCCCTCCATTTCAACCGACCCGGCTTATGCGCAGGACTGCATCAAAGCCGCTGACTGGCTGGTGACACAGTTGACAGGGATAGGATTTGACGCATCCCGCCGTGACACGCCCGGTCATCCTATGGTCATCGCGCATAATCATGATGCGGGTGATCAGACACCGCATGTGCTGTTCTACGGTCACTATGATGTACAGCCGGTCGATCCGGTTGAACTTTGGGACACGCCCCCATTTGAGCCGGAGTTTCGCGAGGTCAACGGCACAAAGCAGGTTTTTGCCCGTGGAGCTGCTGACGAGTAGGGGCAATTAATGACTTTCGTGGAAGCCTCC
>CAZOCA010000297.1:0-5163 GCA_964578105.1 uncultured Pararhizobium sp. | reverse complement strand
GAGTTAAGCTGGTTGCCCGCCACATAATCGCCACAAAGTTACCTCGGCGCCGCCGCGATTTTTACCTCATGACGCCCCATTATGTGACCATAAGCACAGCACGGGCAAATTTCGCATGTCATGTTTTCGCCATGTGAACGGTAATTTGGGGCTACGGCTATGAGACAGATAAAGCAAGAAAATGAAATAGAACGCGGTCGGATCAAATCCTTGGCGGTTATTGCTGCAAGTTTTGTCATGGCCAACGTTCTTCTTGTCTTTGGATTTACCAAAGTCGCAGCCGCTCAATCCATTGACGCTGCATTCAACTTGGCGACGATGCTCGCAGCACCATCCACTTCGCTGGATGCCAGTAACGAGCATGCAATCCTGATGACCATCATGTCTATCGGCCTGGTCGTCATGTTGGCCAGCTCCGTTGCCCTGCTGCGCGGCTTTGTAAACGATACAAGATCATAAAATAACTATTATACTGGTGCTTTCGATCCAGTTCGGCTACCTGCACGTACCCAACCCGTAATGCCGGATTGACTTTGCACCTGATTGAAGATGCCAAGTCGTCAATCCTGATTTGAAAACCGTGTAATGAAGCCACAAATGACCATCTTAACTGTCCTCGCATTAATATGCGCATTAGGCGTCATAGCTTCCTTGATCTATGGGCGTGAAATCAGATGGCAATTAATGGCCGGGAAGCCCGATAAAGGCGCTATTGAACTTTAAACTGTTGAGCGCAACAATCGGCCAAATGACGCTCTTTTGTGCACCAGCCAGCTCTGCAAAAGCGGTGCTAAAGTTGATAAAATCTAGCCAGAATATGAGATGTCTCCCAGTGCGATAATACAATCCATAGATCGACAGCTCCAAAAGAGCGGTGCCCTATATGAGCGTTTCGATGATCTGTCAGACACCAACCGCGCGCGCTATGTGGTCTGGTCCAAAGTCATGCGCTATCCCGATACAGTACAATTTCAGGCAATTGCATTGGAGAACGGCAAAACCGGCTTGATCGCCTATGGTCGTTCACAGATTGGAGGCTACGATTTTGGCGTTAATTATCAAAGGCTTGTAAGTCTAACCAAAGACTTGGAGTAGTCAAAGACTTGGAGTAGTCGCAGCTCAGAGCTTATTTGAGTGGCCACAATCGCTCATAATCTGACAGATCTTCCTCATAGACGCCGTCGCAATCTTCCTTGTTAAGCATCTCTACGAGGCGAAATAAGCTGCCAACATCGAATTCTGAAACCGACCATCGGTGATAGGTACCGCAATCGCCCAATCCGCGTCCTTTATAGAACGATGTTAGTTCGCGTTTTTTCGGATCATAAGTCGTATTGAACGCATCCATCAAGGCTATCGGCGCGCCGTCGCTTAATGATGGCAGCGCCAGCGGCACGACAAAAGTGTCCAGTGCGGCCCAAAAAGCGAACACCTGATTATATGCGCCGCCCGCGCCACACGGAATGCCGTACAAATCAACTTCATCCGAGACTGTAGCTTTGAAACCGCCAAGCGTTCGCCCTTGCTCCTCAGCAAACGGATTGTAACAGCGCGCAGATGGCGCGCTAAATGCCAATGCAATGCCATCCGGCAATTGATCAATTGTTTCTATTGGTTCCAGGCCATCACTAGCGCCCGAACTTGGTGGCACATCAGGTGCTTCACCAATTTTTACAATTGAATCTGACTGCCCTACTCGGCCTTGTACTTCGTCCATAAAAATTGATCCGGCAACAATACCCGACAGTGAAAAAGGAACTGTCGACTGACCAGCGCGGGTAACATATGTAATCTGAAGCTCAGCGCCACGTCGCGCGGCGGCGAGTAGCACAGCAACATCTTCCTGTTCACGATAGGTATATTCATAAATGGCGGCACGATAGTTGAACGCGCTTATCGGTTGCGAAAACGCGTTCTGACCATCAACGGTAAATGTAATTTCAGAACCTGATCTTAAGGGGTCACGCGTTGATAAAACCAAATGCACCGGCGCATCTGGTCTTGCCGCCCTGCGAAAGCCAAAGCTGTAAAGCGTAACGCGCGGGTTTGTTATGTACAGATCGCAAAGCAACGCATTATTGCACGACACATTCACATCACGAATACGCTTGAACTGATTGGCCTGAGCAAAATCGGGATACAGCGAGGATAAAATCCCAAACATCGCTGCAATCCAAGCCATTTGCATGTAATTGGTTCGTCGCATTGCCATTCATCACCTTCAACCAATTGGATTACTTAAGTAATACATGGTGATTGGCGAAGGGAAAGTCCAATATTATTAGCTGGTAAATGCCAATTCCGAGTCGGAAGACAGCCCGCTTGACTTGAGCCCTCGCGACAAGATCATTTTGGTACGAACAGCACGGTGATGTGCCAATTCGCTGATCGCATCCAATGCAGGCATCGGCTTGGCCATATAAAATCCCTGAACTTCATCAACACCCATGGCGCCTAGAGCCTTCAATTGCTCTTCGGTCTCTACACCTTCAGCAATGATTTGCATGCCATATTGCGCGCCAATCTCGATAAGCATCTTCACCAGTGAGCTGGCATGTTTGTCCAAAACAATGCCGTCGACGAATAGTTTGTCAATCTTCAAATAGTCCGCCCGCAACTGATGAATAGAGGAAAGGCCATTGTGGCCGGTGCCCACATCATCAATGGCGATGGTAATGTCATAATCGCGCAATGCAGAGATATTGCGCTGCAGAACTTCAAGATTGCCGATCGCTTCGCGCTCCGTAACCTCCAAAACAATTCCCTCGGTGGGCATCCCGGTTTCATTGAGTAGATTGACGAACCAGGGCACAAAGCCGTCCTGCGATATCTGTTTCGGTGTCACATTGAACGCCAAAGTGGCCATTTGAGAGCCTTCGAAAATACTATCCATGTTTTTGGCAGAGTCTCTGACTAGAACCTCCAAAAGCTTGTCATCCAGCCCATTCTTCTCAATTGTCGGAATGAAAGTGGCCGGTGACAATAATTCGCCCTTGGGACCTTTTCTGCGCGCCAGGACTTCGAACCCGATCAGATCGCCAGATGCCACGCAATATACCGGTTGATAATAAGGGAAAATGGAACCGTTGCGCAAAGCGCGCTGCACCGATTGTGCACCGGAGTCTGTCTGGAAAATACCGCGCGCGATCAAGAAAGAAAGGCCCACAAGGCCCATAAGGCCAAATATGATGCTCAACATGGGAAGCTGGTTGTTCCAATTATCGAAGGTCGCCTGCGGCATGTTAAGACGCACAGAAAGTGGATAACGCGCAGAAGCCGTTTCAATGCTGACATCATACTGCGTACCGGCCGGATCCATCCGCAGGAAGCCGAGCATCGTGCCATCAGCAAGTGTGATTTCCAGATTGGACGTCTCGCTAATTGCAGGCGGCAATACATCAAAAACAATGCCGTCCATATTCATGAAGACGGAAACCTCGGTGGTTTCATTGAGCTTCCAATGCATAACCAGGCCGGTCAGTTCTTCTTGTTTTGAAACATTGAAGGTGATGTTGCGGTTGGTCGCGTACATCGCGTTTTCTGCTGACGCGTCCTGCAGCGCCAGCGCACCCAGGAAGTTGGACGACGTGCAAACCACATTGTCGACTTTAAAAGTAACATCTTTGATTTTGGTTGATTTCAGAACCAGATTGTCCAAAACCTTGCGGGAGCCAACCTTACAATTAATCCCGCCCGATTCATGCAAACTGCCAATCTGCATTAGACTTTGATCAATCGAACGCTCAATACGCCCAATCGTGTTTACAACAATGTCGTTGAGAATTTGATTGTTGGAGCGATCAACATAATAGCCGCGGGTCGCCACAACGACCTGCGCTAAAACCGCGGTCAGAACGACCGTGGCCAACACCAATATGAACCGATGCTTCATTTGTGCTCCAAGAACTGCTATCGGCAAAATACGCGTTGAAATATAAGAATTCCTAAACTCGGTATCCTCAATGCATCCTATTATTTTTAACAATTAGGCACCAGAAAATGAACCAACATTGGGCAAACGCACTCCTGCTGGTGGTTGGTGCAATTTGGGGTATGGGTTTTGTCGCGCAATCGACAGCCATGGACGAAATCGGGCCTGTGTTTTTCACCGGAATTCGCTTCCTCGCTGCCGCCATTTGCGTACTGCCGTTTGCCATCTGGGAGAGCCGCAAAATCAGCACGTCAACAGCTGGCGGCATAGCGAAAGTCAAGAACTATTCAGGTTATGCTCTGCTAGGGACGTTCCTGTTTGCCTCGCTCGCCACCCAACAGATTGGCCTTGTCACCACAAGCGTCACCAATTCAGGGTTTCTGACCGGTCTATATGTGGTCATCGTACCTTTTTTGTCGGTCATCGTTCTGCGGCAAATGCCGCATATCATCATATGGCCCGCCGCCCTTGCGACTTTGCTCGGAATATATCTTCTTTCTGGCGGCGATATTAGTGCGCTTAGCAGCGGCGACTACTGGACCATTCTTTGCGCATTTCTATGGGCATGCCACGTTATTTTGCTGAGCCTCATACTGGCAAGAGGCGACGGTGCAGCGCGACCCTTCACGCTAGCCTGCACACAATTTTTTATCTGTGCTTTTTGGGGCATTTCAATCGGGCTCTTTGTCGAAGTCATCAATTGGACCAGCATTCTGGCTGCACTGCCTGAAATCCTGTTTGCCGGCATTATCTCTGGCGGTTTGGCATTTACCCTGCAGGCCTATGCACAACGCTTCACCACAGCGCCCCAAGCTGCCATTTTTATGTCCACTGAGGCACTGTTCGCTGCGCTGTTTGGCGCTGTCTTTCTGGCTGAACGCATTGGATATGTCGGCCTCATAGGCTGTCTTTTGATCTTTGCCGCAATGCTTATGGTCGAACTGGTGCCAATGCTTGCCAGGAAACGAAAAGTCGCCACCACCTAAAGCTGGTTCTCACCGCCTGTGCAACGCCAAAAAGGTTTTCAAAAATAAAACTTGAACAAAGTTCATTTTATTGCTATGTGTTTTGAACAATGTTCATTTATGGAGATCACAATGCAATTGAAATGGATCAAAAAAGCCTGGGCAGCGGCGCTTTTGGCGGTTACGCCAGCTATTGCCTACGCTCAAACACCAGAAAATCGGACCCAGAACTGGTTCTACGCCAAAACCGAAACCCAGCGCGCCGCC
>CAZOCA010000296.1:0-5176 GCA_964578105.1 uncultured Pararhizobium sp. | reverse complement strand
CTGGCTTTGCAACTCCCGGCAATGATTTCGTGTTTGATGGCATGCTTTGGTTCGTGCGCGATCCGGCGGCTATGACACAGCAGACTTCACTCGAGAGCAGTGCTGTGGCCCCCTTTTTTGTAGATCTGGAAGCCGGGAACGGACCAGCTGTGCCGCAGGCAGGGGAAACCACAATTGCGTTCAGCAACCGACATTTCGGTTATGTTCTTACCTGGTACGGGATCGCTCTGACACTGATTGGTGTATTTGTCGCGTTCGCGGCTCGGGAATACAGACGGGGCCAGTCCGAGAGGTAGTGTGCCCCCCTTGGAACTGTCCCGAGGGTTCAGATTGATGGCGCTCGTTTAACAGAACGCACTTCGCGAACCTGGCGCCTTGCCGCTTTCTGGGTAAGGCAAGGTCAGAGTTGTTCCATAATCGCAGCAGCACCTGAAAGAACAGCCTGACCGCGAACTTCTTCCAAATTGAATTGGGTCACCACACCATTTTCGATAATCATGGAATAGCGCTGTGATCGTATTCCCATGCCAACAACAGCACCATCCGTATCCAACCCGATTGCGCGTGTGAAATCGGCATTGCCATCGGAAAGGAACAGTATTTTTCCTTTGCCGCCAGTTGCTTTGGCCCACGCGTCCATGACGTGTGGATCATTGACAGAGATGACGGCCACTTCATCAACGCCTTTGGATTTGATCGTATCCAGATGCTCCAGATAGCCCGGCAGATGATCGGCATGGCAGGTCGGCGTAAAGGCGCCCGGCACACCGAACAAAACAACCTTGCGATTGGAAAGGATGTCGTCAGTCGAAAGTCTGTCTATTTCACTACCGGCCTTTACAAAAAAATGGGCAAAAGGAAGTGTATCGCCAACGGAAATTGTCATATTCGTATCTTTCATAGAAGGGTATGGGAGGACAGTTCAAAACTATCTAGGGCGCAAACAGCCCACCTGCAATCCGGCGTGCTGTTATTCCGGTGCGGTAAGGGTGAATTCCTGCTCAAAAGATCCGTTGGTACCGACCATGGTCAGACGCATTGCAGCGCCCCAGGGCTCTTTCCCAATTGGTGTGCCATCGAGCGGAAGTTGCCAAACATCCAGCTGCCCTGTGTCATTTCCAGGCAGCTTCTCTGGCAGGGACAGGAACCAGGTGTCGGGTCCTTCAATGAAAACATCTTTGATCAGCAGTTTTGATGGCACGGAGATGGTTACAAGTGGGGTCGTGCCGGCGCGTTCGGTGATCTTGATTTCTGGTTGTTGCGCCTCAACAGCTTTCATCGGAACAGTATCGGTAGCTGCATTGAGAATGGTCTTCGCCGCCTCTGTCGCCACAAAAACCGGTGGCAGCTTCAAGGAGAAACGTTCCATCACAGGAATGCAGACTTCCCGGCATATGCCCAGAACGATGTCCAGTTCCAGATTTGTGGGACGTCCAGCCCCTTCCAATTCTATCGCAATTGGGAACACGACCCGATGCTTGTAGCCAACCGATTGTCCATACTCATCTGTAAAACGCTGCGGTGCCGGAAACAGCAATTGCGTTCCGGCAACATTTTGAGCGCTTGACCAGTCAAAGCTTGGTGGAATCCCGGAATCACCTGGAAAACGCCAATAGGTCTTCCAGTCCTCATCCAGCTCAATTTCCAAGCCAGCCAAGATGTGTCCACTCATTGGGTCTCCCGTTGCCAGGAGGCGCGCTTTCGCATTCGGTAATTCTACCCACTGCCCTTCAAACGCTTGTGAGGGCAGGGTCATGGCCAAGCCACCCGACAGGATAGCCACGAAAGACAAGGCAAAGTTTTTAGCTTTTTTGATCATAGCTGTTTTTAACCTCTAATTATCGTCTCGGGAATGCTTGTCTGCGCCTCCGGCGATCATATCTACGTGAAGTGAGCAACTTGCCCTGCATGGTAAGGGTAGGTCGCTATGTGCCATAGTGTTGGCGAAACTTGCTTACAGGAACCCAGATCGTGTCCAAAAAAACGGATTTAAGTGCACAGCCAGGAATGGCTGGCGCCAGTCAGGGCTGGCTCATTGGCTCGTGTCTTATTGCAATGCCTGCAATGACAGACCCCCGTTTCAATAGAACCATCATTTTCTTGTGCAGCCACGATGAAGAGGGCGCCATGGGATTGGTGGTCAACCGACCACACCAGAACATCGATTTCCAGACACTGTGTGAGAAACTCAAATTGTCCATCCCCGAAGAATCACTTGATCCGGATTTGACTGAAATTCCGGTTCTGGCCGGTGGACCTGTGGAGATCGGACGTGGCTTCGTGTTGCACCGGATTACAGAGGGGTATTCCGGGTCGCTTCAAATAGCTGATGATCTGGCACTTTGTGCGACTATGGAAGCGATACAGGGTTTGGCCGCTGGCGTTGGCCCGCTGGATGCGCGCATCGCACTTGGCTACGCAGGCTGGGGCGCAGGGCAGTTGGAAGAAGAGATACGAGAAAATTCCTGGCTCGTCTGCGATGCCGATGTTCAGATGATATTGAAAACCCCGCCCGAAGAGATCTATCCGATGGCGCTGAAACGGCTTGGCGTTGATCTGGGAGCGCTTGTCAGCACGACAGGTCACGCCTGAGCTAATCTGACCAAATCCAGCCTATTATGGATTAACTTGTCGTGTAAGAGGTGCTGCGGAACAGCATTTCTTCAGCTTCACTGGCTTTCATCGGTTGACCGAACAGGAAGCCCTGCGCGTATTCGCATTCCTGATCAGTCAGTTCGACCACGTCGCTTTCATTCTCTGCGCCTTCTGCAATCACATCCATATCAAGGTCATGCGCGAGCGCAATAATCGAGCGCAGAATCACCAATTGGCTTTCCTGTCCGTTCTGACGCACGAAGGATTTATCGATTTTCAGCGTGTCGAACGGGAATCGTTGCAGATAGGAGAGGGATGAATAACCCGTGCCGAAATCATCCAGTGCAAGACCTGTGCCCAGATCACGAAGGCGCTCCAGAACCTGGGCCGCATATTCCGGATTTTCCATGACCAGTGACTCAGTGATCTCCAGCTTCAGACTGCCCGGATGAACCGGTGAACGCAGGAAAACCGATTTCACATCATTGATAAGGTCCTGCCGGAAGATCTGGCGGCTGGAAACATTGACATTCATGAACAACGGCGTGCGGATGCGCGGTGATTGTTGCCATTCAGCCAATTGCTGGGTTGCTTCTTCCAGGGCGAACAGGCCGATATCGGCAATCAGATTACTTTCCTCGGCGATGGGTATGAATTCTGCTGCTGCAAGCATACCAAGTTCTGGATGCTCCCAAAGCATCAAGGCTTCAAACCCAGCAATCGAGCGATCTTCCAACTTGATGATCGGCTGATAGTAGAGAACGAGTTCCTCACGCTCCAGAGCCTGACGCAAACGAGAGGCGATTTCCAGTCGACTGCCAGCCGCATCACCGCTGACTTCGGAGAACACGCTTATTTCATTGCCGCCCTTGCGCTTGGCATCATAAAGAGCTGTTTCCGACTGGCGTAGCAGATCCTCTGCACTGATCTGCTCTTCTTCGAAATGGGCAATGCCAACGGATGCAGACAGGAAAATCTCCTCATCACCAATCGGGATGGCAGACTTCAATGTGCGCAGGATTGCGGCGGCAATATTTTCGACCTTTGCCGTGTCTTCTTCGGAAATCAGCATCATCGCGAACTGGTCACCGCCAATGCGTGCCACGGTGTCCTGTGGCCGCGTCATACGGGACAGTCGCCTAGAAACCGCCAGCAAAACAGAATCGCCGATGGCCAGGCCGAAATTGTCATTGATGTCACTGAACTGATCGATGTCGATGATGATCACCGATGGGTAGCCCGCATCATCAACTTCAGAGCGGGTGAGAGCCGTTTGCAGCCGGTCGATAAACAATTCGCGGTTCGGCAATCCCGTTAGATTATCATGCACGGCATCATGCATGAGACGTTCCTGGGCAATTTTTTGCTCAGTGATGTCTGTTAACGTGCCGACGCATCGGACAACCTCACCATCGGAGCCGATGACAGGGCGCGCCCGCAGTGAGAACCAGTGAAAATCATCATTCTTGGAGCGCAAGCGGAATTCCTGCACGATGCGCCCGCGCCGTTGCACCAGAACAGTATCCAGCATCAGCCGGAAACGGTCCCGATCTGATTCGTGAATAAATTCCAGCCAATCTCGCGCATGGCTTTCCAAAGTGCCGCGGCGCAGGCCAAGCTTCTGCTCCACTTCGGGGCTGACAATCATGCGATCCCGCATAACATCCCAGTCCCAGATCATATCGCCCGATCCGGTCAGCGCCAGAGCGCGCCGTTGCTGGTCGCCAAGATCACCCGTGATCACGGTCCCGCCTGAGAAGGCGTGTTGCATGAGGGTAAAGCCGATCAGCAGCACAATAAGCACCATGCCGCCCGCCAGGGCTGGTTGGACAATGTCGTTGTCCAGCACGCCCAACACACAGACAGTGGCCGCTGTTAACCAGAACAGCAGCAATATCCAGGTGGGGATGATCATCACGGCGCGGTCGTAGCCCATCCAGCTCATCCACCCAATCAGCCCCATGCCGCCAATGACTGTGAGGCCAAATGCAATGCGGGCGACGCCAGCACCAAAGCTCGGCTCA
Source organism: uncultured Pararhizobium sp. (assembly GCA_964578105.1). GTDB lineage: Bacteria > Pseudomonadota > Alphaproteobacteria > Rhizobiales. The sequence continues at coordinate 557 of CAZOCA010000296.1, read as the reverse complement.
ATCATCGCTATGGCTACAACCACCGCCATAATAAGCAGCACGCTCATCACGGCTATGCGGTAGGTCGTGTTCCAGCGATCAAGGTTGAGATAAGTGTAGATGAAGACCACAAGGCTGGCTGAGAGGAATATCTCGGAGGCCGCTCGGTGAATTTGGTTCTGGCTCGCAGTCAGATCAAAAAATTCATTCCAGAATCCAAAATCAATACAAACGTAGATCAGAACTCCCCAGGCCAGCCCCGCAGCAGCCGGGAACATGGCGGTTCCCTTGACCACAAAAATGATCGTCAGGAATACGGCCAGAAGGCCAGCAATCCCAATCACCAGTCCCCTGTAGAGAGTGTAGTTGTTCACACTGTCGCGATAGGTGTCTGCTTCCCATAGCTCAAGCTTGGGAAGTCGCTCATCCTGAAGTTCAACGATGAAAGTGACAACGGCCCCGGGGTCCAATGTGATCAGAAATACATCAGACTCCTTGCTCGGCACCCGTTCAGGCGCAAAGCCTTCACTGGGGGTAATGTTGGTAATCCGCGTTCTTCCAAGATCGGGTGTAAACAG
>CAZOCA010000295.1:0-5177 GCA_964578105.1 uncultured Pararhizobium sp. | reverse complement strand
GCACAGGGCGTTGGCTTTTTCGGTCAATTCCAGCAACTCGCTGCGCGGCACCAGATCGATTTTGTTGAGGATCAGCAATTTTGGCTGGCGAACACTCTTCAAACGCTCAAGAATCTCGCCAATAGCTTCGGTGAATCCACGCTTGGCATCAACCAGCAGACACACAACATCGGCATCCTGGGTCCCGCCCCAAGCGGTTTTGATCATCGCCCGGTCAAGCCTGCGCCTGGGATCAAAAATACCAGGTGTATCGATATAAACGATCTGGGTCTGATCATGAATTCCAATGCCCCTGATCAGGGCACGTGTGGTCTGCACCTTGTGGGTGACAATCGAAACTTTTGAACCGACCATCTGGTTTAAAAGGGTCGACTTTCCGGCATTGGTGGCCCCGAGAAAAGTGACATAGCCACACCGCGTCTGGTCATCACTCATTATTGGTTCCGCCTTCATCTTCTTCTTCGATCACACCTTCACGCAGCAGCAACCGATAGGCTGCCGCATGTTCTGCGGATCGCTTTGACGCACCTGCTGCCACCATTGGCTCCAAGCCTTCAACAGTCACACTGACCAGAAACTCAGGTGCATGGTCAGGACCGCTGCGTCGCGCAATTGCATATTCTGGAACATCATGTCCCTTACCCTGGACCCATTCCTGTAATTCGGTTTTGGAATCTCTGTGGGCTTGATTATAGCGGTGCATTTTGGGCTTCCAGTTGCGCACAATAAAGTCGCGAGCCGCTTCAAAACCGCCATCTTGATAAATCGCGGCTATAACGGCTTCGCATACATCGCCCAAAATAGCTTTCTTGCGGCGTCCTCCGGACCCGGCTTCCCCGGACCCCAGATAAATAGCAGGCCCCAGATTAAGCTCACGCGCTACTTCCACGCAGGTCTCATTGCGCACCAGCGCCGTGAGCCGCCGCGCAAGCTCTCCCTCATTGGCATACAGAAACTCGGCCATCAGCATATCAGTGACCACCAGCGCCAGAACGCGGTCACCCTGAAACTCGAGGCGCTGATAGCTCTGGCCGGATTGCTTGTCGCCAATGATGCTCATATGCGTCATGGCGCGCTTCAGCAGGCTGAGATCGTCAAATTTATATCCCAGACGGCCGGCAACATCTTCCAACCGTGCAATTTCCGATTTGGTCAGGCGTTCACTCAAAGTGAGTCCATCAACCGATCAAAGCGAACATCACTTGGCCAGCGCCAGATGTGTCGTGCGCGTGCGGGTGGTTCAATCGAGAAGAAAATGATCTGAGCTTTGCCGACAAACAACTCCAGCGGCACAGCACCAAGTCCGAACCGGCTGTCACTGGATCCATCACGATTGTCACCCATCATGAAATAGTGCCCTTCAGGGACGGTGAAAACCGGTGTGTTTTCACCTGCCGGACTGAGTGGACTGTCCAACGTATAATGTGTCACACCATTTGGGAGAGTTTCTACATAACGCCGGGACTTGAACTCGCCTCCGTCAGCACGTTTCATAGTAACTTCGTCCAGAAGCTCCTTTGGAACCGCTTCACCATTAATATAGAGCACCGCATCTTTCATCTGGATCTTCTCACCGGGTAGTCCAATCACCCGCTTGATATAATCCTTGTTTCCGTCAGTTGGCACACGGAAGACCGCAACATCGCCACGCTCAGGCGAATCTTCCAGGATACGGCCCTCAAACAAATCAGGCGCGAATGGCAGGGAATAATTGCTGTAGCCATAAGAGAATTTTGAAACAAATACGTAATCCCCTATCAGCAATGACGGCATCATCGAGCCAGAAGGGATGTTGAAGGGCTGAAAGAAAAACGTGCGGAACACGACCGCAATCAGCAATGCCTGAACGATCACCACGATCATTTCGCGAATGCCGCCGTCTTTTTTACCCGCCTTGGAATGTGCCATGCTCATGAAAACTCGCAATTCAAAGAATTAATCGGTCCATATTGCTGAAAAAGTGGCAGCGTCCAACTGCCTGCAAAACGAACACAGACGCTATTATGGGGTATGTACTCCCTCACCTGCCCTTTCGCAACGTGAAATGGGTTACATATAGGCACAATTCAGATGTGTGGTCAGGAACGTGGTCAGGACGATAGAGTGACGGCTGTAATGATTACGATTGCCTGGGCCAGCGGGTAGTCGTCCGTAATAGTCACATCAATTTGTGCGCTCATGCCTTCTGGTGTGATTTCTTCAAGACGTGCCAGCGCCCCCCCGGTCATAACCATGGTCGGTTTGCCCGACGGAAGATTGGCAACCCCCAGATCACGCCAGAAGACGCCTCGGCGGAACCCTGTGCCCAATGCCTTTGAACACGCTTCCTTTGCTGCAAATCGTTTGGCATAAGACGCAGCGCGCTGATGCCGGCGTTCGGATTTTGCAATCTCTATTGGCGTGAAAATACGCTCGATGAAGCGACGGTCAAACTTTTCAAGGGTGCGCTCGATACGCCTGATATCACATAGATCATTGCCAAGGCCGATGATCACGATGTGGCCTTTTGCAGTGCAGACTGCCGCGCCTGTTCCATCAAACGTCGCATTTTTGCGATGGATTGCTCCAGACCGACAAACAGGGCTTCCCCCATCAGAAAGTGACCGATGTTAAGCTCCCGGAACCCCAGAATGGCGGCGACCGGCTGTACCGTGTCATAAGTCAGACCATGACCGGCATGCACTTCCAGGCCACGTTCCATGCCTGCATTTGCCATGGCTTCAAGGCGTACACGCTCACGCTCGAAGGTCTCCATATCGCCAGCCAAAAATGCATCACAATAAGTGCCGGTATGTAGTTCCACCACTGGTGCACCGAGCAATACAGCGGCGTCCAATTGGGTCTCATCAGCTTCGATAAACAGCGAGACACGAATGCCAGCTTCGCTCAATTGTCTGGCCAGCGGCGCCAGCCGGTTGTGAGCCGACGCTGCATCAAGACCACCTTCCGTCGTGCGCTCTTCGCGCTTTTCGGGAACAATACAGGCGGCATGTGGTTTTTCGCGCAGCGCAATGTCCAGCATTTCCGACGTGGCGGCCATTTCAAAGTTCAACGGAACACTGATGTCCCGACGCAAACGCTCAATATCGCGGTCAGTGATGTGCCGACGGTCTTCCCTGAGGTGGGCCGTGATTCCGTCAGCCCCTGCTTTTTCCGCCAAAAGCGCTGCCCGAACAGGATCGGGATGCGGACCGCCTCGTGCGTTTCGCACTGTAGCTACGTGGTCGATGTTTATTCCCAGTCGCAAGACCGAATCGTCTTTGACACTGTTGCCCGGAGTGTTTGCTTTATTCGCCATGACTTTCTCCACGATGCAGCACCTTGTCCAGAACTCGTTTTTCTGTACGCCGTGCTATTATGGCCAATCTAGATCGTTGATAGACAAAGACAAGTCGTCTGATGACGAAATAGGATATGATGGCCATGGGAACGCCAGCCATGAACCCGCCAAGAGTCATGGGCTTTAGCAGCTCAACCAGATTGCCAAATGACAGATGCAGCAATTGGCCAGACACCTCTCTCATGGACAAGGCACCCTCATGGCCGTGCAGGAGCAGATTGCCGAACTTGTATGTATAGAACCAGATGAAGGGAAAAGTAATGGGATTCCCGACCCAGGTTCCCAGAGCCGCTGCAATCATATTGCCGCCCATGATGTAGGCGATTGCAAAGCAGATCACGAAGTGAAAGCCGATAAACGGGGTAAAGGACGCAAACACGCCCGCTGCAAAGCCCATTGCCACCACATGAGGCGATGCCGACAATCGCAAAACGCGCTTGGAGATGTATTGCGCCGAGCGCCACCAATTCCTGCGCGGCCACAAAGCTACCCTGAGCTTTTGCCAAAATTGTTCAGGGTGTTTGCGTCTGAAGAGCATAGACTAAAATTTCAACGCGATGACTTGATTTAAAATGGATACTAATGAGGGTGGTTTAACCTAAGAACGTGAATTGTTCACGAAAATCGTCTCAATAAACTGCCGCTATCATCAAACATCACCACTCCTCACCTGCATTGTTGTTCTGGCTTCCTATTCACTTATACGCTCAACATGCGACACAATTTTGAGGGCACGCACTTCATTTATGATACGCATCAGGTGTTTTAAATCCCAAACTTCCAAATCAATCGCCATTTCTGTAAAATCATCAGCCCGTTTGGTCATCTTGATGTTGTCGATATTGCCGTCAGTCTGAGCAATAATGTTTGCAATACCAGCAAGCGAGCCCGGTTCATTGATCATTGAAACAAACAAATTTGCTGGAAATCGCTCATTGCTGGCTGGGTCCACATCCCACTGGACATCCAACCACCGATCAGGTTCCTCATCAAACCGCATAAGGCTTTCCGAGTGGATCGGGTAAACCGCAATCCCCTCTCCGGCTGTCACAATGCCAACAATGCGATCACCGGGAACAGCGCCGCCGCCAGGTGCAAAACGAACGGTCGAGTTTCCGGCAAGCTGCTTTATATTCATCATATTATGATCAAGGCGCTCGCCAGGCTCATTTGAGATGGGCTCATTGGGAAACCGGAAGCGCATTGATCTGTTGGATGCAAGGCTGAACCAACCTTCACTTTCTGGAAGTGGCTTTACCATGGCCCGGCTCTTCTGGAAGTCGGGGAAAATAGTCTTCATGGCCGTATCGACCCCCAGATCGCCCGCTCCAAGGGCTTCCATCAAATCTTCACGGTTCGCGTGCTTCAAAATGCTTACAGCCTTGTCAACCAATTCGGCATTATAAGGATGATCTACTGCGCGAAAGCCCCAATCCAGCATCTGGCGACCCAGTGAAATGAACCTTTCTCGTTCCAGCGCCCTGTTGGCGCGACGGATGGCAGAGCGAGCGCGGCCGGTCACCGCAATTTTTTCCCAGGCTATCGGCGGTGTCTGTCCGGTTGAGGTCATAATTTCGACCTCATCACCATTTTTCAGCGTACTGGCCAAACCGATGATACGTCCATTGACCTTGCAGCCAACGCATGTGTTGCCGACATCTGTATGCACAGCATAGGCAAAATCCAGCGGGGTCGCACCCGTGGGCAACGCGATCAGTCGTCCTTTTGGCGTGAAACAGAAAACCTGATCGTGAAACAATTCCAGCTTCGTGTTTTCCAGAAACTCTTCTGCCGTTCCACCAGTCGACAGAGACTCAATTGTTTTCCGCAACCAAGC
>CAZOCA010000294.1:2493-5189 GCA_964578105.1 uncultured Pararhizobium sp. | reverse complement strand
AATATCCACATCCACAATCTGCGGAATCACATCCCCGGCACGCTGAACGGTTACATGATCCCCCTTGCGCAAGTCCCGACCTTCGCGGATAGATTCTCCGTTGGCACCAATTCCGGCAATATAGTCACCATTGTGCAAGGTGGCATTGGAGACCACGACACCGCCAACGGTGACAGGGCGCAGCTTGGCGACAGGTGTCAGTGCGCCAGTGCGGCCAACCTGGATTTCTATGTCCTCAAGAATGGTGGTCGCCTGTTCGGCAGGAAATTTGTGGGCAATGGCCCAGCGCGGAAAACGGGAGGCAAAGCCCAATCGCGTTTGCAGAGCCAATTCATCAACCTTGTAGACCACGCCATCAATGTCGTAGCCCAAACTCGCCCTTTGCGCCTCAATATCCTTGTAGACCGCCATCAGCTCGGCGACACTTTCGCCACGCCGCATCAGCGGATTGATGTCAAAACCCCAGGCTTTGAAATTCTCAATCATCTCAAGCTGGCTTTTGGCAACTGGCGCGCTGATTTCGCCCCAGGCATAGGCAAAAAACCTCAAAGGGCGTTCAGCAGTGATTCGGGCGTCCAATTGTCGCAAGGAACCGGCAGCGGCGTTTCTCGGATTGGCAAATTGCCGCCCGCTGTCCAGCATCCGCGCATTCAAAGCGTTGAAATCCTCATGCGCCATATAGACTTCGCCGCGTATTTCAATGATGTCCGGCCAGCCAGACCCCTTCAGGCGCTGCGGGATGGTTTCAACAGTGCGCAAATTCCCGGTGACATTCTCGCCGACCTGCCCATCGCCACGGGTTGCTCCATTGACCAGAATGCCGTTCTCATAGCGCAGGCTTGCAGAAAGACCATCGATCTTGGGTTCAGCTGTGATGGGAATTGCAACATCGCCGCCGAGCCCCAGGAACCGCCGTATTCGCCCTACAAAATCCTGCACATCCTCTTCTGAAAACGCGTTATCCAGCGAGAGCATGGGAACCGAATGGGTGTATTTTGAAAATTTCTCTGAAGGTGCATAACCAACACGTTTGCTCGGAGAATCAGACCGGATCAATTCTGGAAAGCGCACCTCAATTTCCAGATTGCGGCGCTTCAGAGCGTCATACTGTGCATCATCTATCTTTGGCGCATCATCCTGATGGTAGCGCTGATCATGCTCAGCGAGCGTTGCCGCCAACTGTTCCAGTTCGCCAGCGGCCTGTTCCAATGTCAGTTCATCAACCGGCGTACCGTCCAGTTCAGCCATATATAATACCCAGTCTCAGGATTCGCTTGTTCCGGCAATGAGCTTTTCCGCTGCCGCTCTTGCTTCATTGGTGATTGTGGCACCGGCCAGCATGCGCGCAATTTCTTCCTTGCGCGCGTCACCACCAATTGGATGCACTGCTGTTTCCACCCTGTTCTGCCCGGAGACGCCGGCCTTTTCAATAAGCAGATGTCCGGATGCACGGGCTGCAACCTGAGGCGCATGGGTGACAGAAAGCACCTGAACGCTTTCAGCCAGTCGCGCGAGTCGACGACCGATTGCCTCAGCCACAGCACCGCCGACACCAGTATCGATTTCATCAAAAATCAGACAAGGCGCGGAGCCCTTATCGGCAAGAGCAACCTTGAGCGCCAATAGAAAGCGGGACAATTAGCCACCAGAAGCCACTTTCAACATGGGTCCGGGCCGTGTGCCAGGGTTGGTTTGAACCCAGAAGGCAGCCTGATCAATTCCGCGCTCATTGCGCTGGGTTTCGTCGCTTTGGAAATCCACAAGAAAACGCGCATGTTCCAGTTTCAAAGACGGCAACTCTTTTGCAACAGCTTCTTCCAGTGCGTGGGCTACATGCTGGCGCTGCTCAGACAGTGCACGGGCGGCAGAAACAAAATCGGCTTCAGCCGTTTTGGTCTCTCTCTCCAGCGCAACAAGACGCTCCGCGCTGTTATCCAACGCATCCAATTCATCTGCCATTTTGATCGCAAGATGATTGAGACTTTCCACGGGCACATTGTATTTGCGTGCTGCGGCCCGCAGAGCAAACAACCGCTCTTCGCAGTTTTCCAGAACAGTTGCATCAAACTCCGTTGCCCGCAGGGCCAGACCCAATGATGAAGCCCCTTCATCCAGCGCCAAAAGGGCGCGATCAAGCGCCGCCAAAGCCTCATCCAGCAAACCGGGTGCCTGTTCCGCCTTGCGCTCAAGACGGCGCATCAGACTGGCAATGACAGGAACCGGCGATTGCGGTCCAGCAACTGCCTCATAGGCTTCATGGATGTCGCCAGCGACCTTTTCCGCCTGCATCATGGATTGGCGCTTGTCTGCAAGTTCCTCTTCTTCGCCCTCTTCAGGTGACAGGGCGCTCAATTGTTCAACGCTGGCCCGCAGATAGTCCGCTTCACGATTTGCTTCCTCTGCCTTGCGGCTGAGATCTGCCAATTCATCTTTCTTGTTGCGCCAGTCTTTGAACAAGGCAGCTACATCTGTACAAGCAGCCTCCAGACCACCAAAAGCATCCAGCAGCAGCAAATGAGTTGCCGGATCTACCAGCGCACGGTCATCATGTTGGCCGTGAATTTCAATGAGATTTTCGCCAATTTGCCGCAGCAAGGTGGCACTGACCGGCTGATCGTTGATGAATGCCCGTGTCCTGCCATCGGCCGACTGAACCCGGCGCAGAATCAAATCCCCACTGCCATCCAGATCATGAG
>CAZOCA010000294.1:0-2483 GCA_964578105.1 uncultured Pararhizobium sp. | reverse complement strand
CATGAGCCTTCATGATGGAAAACACCGGATGAGTTGGCGGCAGGTCAAAGCTGGCTGTGATTGACCCCTTTTCCTGCCCCTCACGCACAAGGCTGCCATCGCCACGTGCACCAAGCGCGAGAGAAAGAGCGTCTAGCAAAATGGATTTGCCTGCACCGGTCTCTCCGGTCAAAACAGTCAGGCCGGATTCAAAGCTGATTTGCAGTTGATCGATAAGAACGATGTCGCGGATCGAAAGATTCGCCAGCATTTACGGTCGGCTCCCCCAGGCTCCATCAGGCTTCATAGCAGGCGATATCCCTATCCGGGAATAACAGCACCAAATGCCCGAGAAATCCATGAGCCAGCATTGCGCTCTGGTCTGTAACCACCAGTATCCAGCAAAGCATAGGCATCTTTATACCATTCGCTGTCAGGATAATTGTGGCCAAGAACGGCTGCCGCAGTCTGCGCTTCGCTTACAATGCCCATGGCCATATAGGTTTCGACCAAGCGCATCAGCGCTTCTTCGATGTGGCGTGTGGTTTGGTATTTGCTGACGACAGTTTTGAAGCGGTTCAGAGCGCCTGCAAAATTCTTGCGTTCCAGATAATACCGACCAACCATCATTTCCTGACCGGCGATCTGATCTCGCGCAACCTGGGTCTTGCGGCGGGCATCATCGGCATATTCGCTTTCGGGATAATTCTTGACCACCAGATCCATGGCCCTAAGCGCACGCGCCGACATTTCCTGGTCACGCGTGATATCCGGGATTTGTCGGAAATAGCTCTCGCCAATCAGATATTGCGCATAGGCAGCATCCGGGCTGGTCGGATAAAGTGAAACGAAGCGTCTGGCCGAGGTAACCGTTGTATCGTAGTCGCCGGTTTTATAACTGGAATACGCAGACATAATGAGCGAGCGGCGTGCCCAGTCTGAATAAGGGTGTGCCTTATCGACTTCCTGGAACTTGTCAGCAGCTTTACCAATCCGGCCTGCGTTCAGCAGAGACAGACCCTCATTATAGGTGGCATCAGCGGGATCTGGCTCTTCAAAAGCAAGCTGATCGTAGTCGTCCGCCTTGGACGCACAAGCAGCCACTGCAAGGCCAAGCCCTGCCACCAAAAATAGGCGCGAAATCATGTTCATAGAATTGCGACTCATACCGGACACAAATGGAGACATATTGCTAAAGGCCATAATCAGACTGTCTTGTAAGCGCGACTTTAATTGTTCACCAGCGGTTTATACCGGAAAACTTCCTATGAAACCACCTCAATAAGGCAATCAGATTTCATGTATGATCAGTTTCATCCACCGCAACCGAACCATGTTTTGACAAGCAAGAATGGCGAAACGGTGTCCAACTGCGGTAAGCTATAGGTTACAAAGCCTTAAACCCGGCTTAATCCGCATTCTCAAGTCCTGAACTCAGCCCCCCCATAAGGCGCCAAATTCAGTCCTCAATTTCGGCCCCAATTTAGGCCTTGGCAGCAGCAACCGGTTGACTGGCAGCTTCAAGACCAACCGGTGCTCCAACAGGCGTTGAATACATAGGCTGATCTTCAACGGGAGCTGCATCTTCATAGCACCAGTTTTTCGAATCTGCGAAAAGAGCTTCCAAAATCATCGCATTGAGTTTGTGGCCGCCGCAGATAGATTTGTACTCGCCCAGAATTTGTGAGCCAGCCAAAGCAAGATCCCCGATGGCATCCAACAGCTTGTGACGGACAAACTCGTCTTCATAACGCAGGCCTTCTTCGTTCATCACGCGATCTTCATCATCAATCACAACTGAATTATCGAAGGAGGAGCCCTGAGCCAAGCCCATGGCACGCAACTGCTTTGCTTCGGCCAGAAAGCCGAAGGTCCGGGCACGGGAAATGTCTTTAGCGAAAACTTCAGGCGTCAATTCTGCGATAAAACGTTGGCGACCAATCGCTTCTGATTCAAAGTCGATTTCCACGTCAAACCGTGTTCCATCATGTGGGCGCAACACAGCATGTGCGTTGCCGTGGGCTGCTTTTACTTCCCGCAACACACGAATGTAGCGCCGTGGCGCAGATTGTCTGATTGTTCCCACTTCACGAATGGCTTCTACAAACGGACGGGAACTGCCATCCATCACGGGCACTTCAGCGGCATCAATCTCGATAAGCACATTGTCAACATTCATGCCGCGCAGCGCAGCCAGAAGGTGCTCAACAGTCGCAACATATAATTCTTCGGGATTACCCAGAACGGTGCAAAGGCGTGTGTCGCCAACATTGTTTACATGAGCGGGAATCAGTTGGTCGATGGCATTTCCGTCAGCCTTGCGCAGGAATGTAATTCCGCTGCCACTCTTGGCCGGATGCAGAACAATACTGGATGGCTTGCCGGAATGAACACCGATGCCCGAAATACCAATACTGTCCTTCAATGTGGTCTGACGTGCCGTCCTGGTGGACGCCTTTCCGGCAGTAATATCCCGCGCGGTCGTCTTCACATCAAACATCGTC
>CAZOCA010000293.1:3504-5191 GCA_964578105.1 uncultured Pararhizobium sp. | reverse complement strand
GCCGTAGATGCCGCCAAAGGCTCCCAATTGTGCCTGCTGGGCGTGACGGTTTTGACGTCAATGGATGAGCAGGATTTGGGTGCCGCAGGTTATCATGATGATCCGGCAACATTGGTTCTTAAACGCGCCCGCCAAGCCGCCAGTGCCGGCATGGGCGGTATTGTTTGTTCTGCCGCTGAAGCAGAAGCCGTTCGCGACATTGTTGGTCCTGATATGGCGGTGGTCACGCCGGGCATCCGACCAGCGGGGAGCGATGCCGGTGATCAAAAACGTGTTGTGACGCCGGCCGATGCTATCCGTTCTGGTGCTAGCCACCTGGTTGTTGGGCGCCCGATTGTTGCTGCGCCGGACAGGCGTGCAGCGGCATTGGAAATTCTCAATCAAGTCAAATCAGCGTAACAACGCTTCATGGAGATAAATATGCCAAAGGGATATTGGATCGCGCGCCTGGATGTGCGCAATCAGGATCGTTATCACGAATATGTGGAAGCGGCGACGCCAGCCTACAAGGAATATGGTGCGAAGTTTCTGATACGTGGCGGCGCGATAGTTGCAGAGGAGGGAACTGCACGCGGCCGCAATGTGGTTATCGAATTTGATAGTGTTGATACCGCGCTGGCTTGCTACAACTCAGACGCCTACGCGAAGGCGCGCGCAATTCGTCAGGAACTGTCCGAAGGCGAATTGATCGTCGTTGAAGGCGCTTGATCAATCCACATTTTTACAAAATTTCGCGCGCCAGGCGCACTGCAAATTGAAAAGTACCGGTTTGCGCGCCTGCCGCGTCATACCAAATTTGCTGCAGTGCGGTGATTCTGCCTTAAAAGACGCAGGATCGCATCTTTACGCAGGTTTTTGCTCTAATAGTTCCATTTGGAGTGAATTTGGCGATTCCCGTAAAAGAATCAATTGATTCCAGTTAGTTAATCGTAAAGTGAGGGCTTCAAGGGGCAGCATTAATTCACTTTATTGGTACCAAAAGTTCTAAAAATCGACTTTTTAACGATAATGGACCATCGTTTGGTTGATTTTGCAGTGCATCATGTCATTCTAACGCAAATCAAATCACCCGCTTTGGACCTGGGGAGGGCCTGGCGCGTGAAAACGGGGACTAAGATCGATGTTCTACAAGTTCTACGAGATGAACCATGCGCTGATTCAGCCTTGGCGTTCTGTTGCACATGCCACAGGGATGTTTTACCGCAATCCGATTAATCCGATCTCGAAAACTGATTTCGGGCGTACGATGGCAGCATGGTCTGAAGTATTTGAGCGCTCAACAAGGCGTTATGCAAAACCGGAATTTGGTATTGATTCGACGGTGGTTGATGGCGATGAAGTTTCAGTGACGGAAGCCGTTGTTTGGGAAAAGCCGTTTTGCAAGCTCATTCATTTTGAACGGGGATTGAAAAAGCCACGCAAAGATCAACCGCAAATTCTGCTGGTTGCACCCATGTCAGGCCACTACGCGACATTGTTGCGTGGTACAGTGGAACGTTTCCTCCCCGATGCTGAGGTTTACATCACAGATTGGGTCGATGCGCGAAATGTGCCGGTTTCGGACGGCGATTTCGACCTATCGGATTATATCGACTATCTGATCGAGATGATGGAGCAGCTGGGACCGCAAACCCACGTTGTTGGCGTTTGCCAACCTTCAGTCCCGGTTCTGGCAGCAGTTGCTGTG
>CAZOCA010000293.1:0-3494 GCA_964578105.1 uncultured Pararhizobium sp. | reverse complement strand
GACTTTGATGGGCGGGCCAATTGATACGCGTCGCAACCCTACGGCGGTTAACGAGCTGGCAGAAGAAAAGGATCTGTCCTGGTTTGAAGACAATGTAACTATGGATGTGCCGTTCCCAAATGCCGGATTTGGTCGCAGGGTTTATCCTGGCTTTTTGCAATTGACGGGCTTCATGTCGATGAACCTTGACCGGCATGTGATCGCGCAGAAAGACTTCTTCATGCACATGGTGCGTGATGACGGCGATAGCGCCGAAAGACATCGTGATTTCTACGATGAGTATCTGGCTGTTATGGATTTAACGGCAGAGTTCTATTTGCAAACGATTGAGGTGGTTTTCATAGAGCATGCACTGGCGAACGGCACGTTGAAGCATCGCGGTAAACTGGTGGATTTGAGCGCGATTCGCAATGTTGCACTGTTTACAATTGAAGGCGAGAACGACGACATTACTGGTCGAGGTCAAACTGAAGCTGCGCTCGATCTATGTCCAAATATCCCGGATTCACTGAAATACCACTATGAGCAGCCCAATGTGGGACACTATGGTGTGTTTAACGGCTCGCGATTCAGAAAAGAATGCGCACCCAAAATGCTGAGCTTCATGGAAGATGCAGCGCAAAGTCGCAAACCATACAAACCAAAATTGCGCGCCGTATCATAGTCGCTCCGATCATAACACACTGTATTATATGATTTTTTTATGACTATGGCACGATGGTGTTTGTCGTAATTCAACGATCTAGGCTTTAACCATATTAACATCCGACACGCTCTGCGATGTTGTTTTTACCAGCCGTCGATGGTTAACTCTTCGTTAAGCAATGCGTAAGAGTGGAATTGGTGTAATGGCAAAAGCAAGTAAATTGGGGTGCACGTTTTCTGCACTCGGGCTGATTGCCTTATCTTTGGTTCCGGCAAGCGCTGCCGGATCGTCCTCAATGATTACCGGCAAACTGACATCTCAACCAATAGGTCATTATGAATTCTGCATGGCATATGCTGATGAATGTCGCCAATTGAGAGGTGCAAGCCTTGAGCCGGTCAAGCTTACAAAAGGTCTCTGGGCATCAATTGTGAACATCAATTCAGCAGTGAATATGGTGATTGAACCAAAGAGTGATTTCGATATCTTTGGACGTGAAGAAGTATGGACGTTTCCGCAAGTCGCTGGTGACTGTGAGGACTATGTTCTGCTGAAGCGCCAATTGTTGATCAACGAAGGCGTTTCGCCTTCTGCACTTCTAATTACCGTGGCGCGACGTCCCAATGGCGAAGGCCACGCTGTTCTGACGGTTCGAACAGATCGCGGTGACTTTATTCTCGATAATCTGACCAGCCAGGTCCGCGCTTGGGAACAAACGCCTTACAAATATCTTAAACGCCAATCTGAGCGCCATGCAGGCCATTGGGTATCCATTGAGACAGCCGATATGACGGTTGTTGGTTCGGTTGAAAAAGCAAACTAGGGCTTTTCTACCTTCATCCGAATCGTTGGCGCCGATTGAAGTATCAAAAACAAACGCCGCTATTCCTAGACACGTGAGTTGTACTAATCTGACCTAATAAATTCTTGGAACTGTCGTTTTCTCTCTGGGGTAAACTGCACAACGCGCGTATCCTTTACGCGTTTAGCCCATTTTCGCTAGGCATTGCCAATCAGCATTCCGGCTGCAAATACCAATGCGCCACCCAACACAACTTGAAAGATGGCCTTGCCCCAAGGAGTTTCCATGTAACGATTTTGGATCCATGTGATCGCAATCAACTCAATTATCACAATGATGAATGCGATGGTTGTCGCCGTCCAGAAGTGTGGAATGAGATAAGGAAGCGCGTGCCCCAACCCGCCAATGGTTGTCATAATGCCGGTAGCCAATCCGCGTTTGATGGGCGAGCCTCGACCGGAGATCACGCCGTCATCGGACGCAACTTCTGTGAAACCCATAGAGATTCCGGCGCCAAGCGACGCAGCCAAGCCAACCAGAAAGGTTGTCCATGTATCTTGAGTTGCAAATGCAACAGCGAAAATGGGTGCCAAGGTCGAAACGGATCCATCCATAAGGCCGGCGAGACCAGGTTGAACATAGGTCAGAACAAATTGTTTGTGCTCCGCCGCGTCCTCCTCAGCTCGCACATCTTCAGGGGCGTGTTTGGTCTCTAATTCTTGCGCCGTGGTCTGATGTCCGCTTTCGGCAATTGCCAAATCGCCCAGCAATTGACGGGTGTCTGCATCTTGTGTGCGCTGCGCAGCACGCAGGTAAAACCGGTTTGCCTGGCCTTCCATTTCGCTTGCCATCCCGCGAACCTTCTCAATGCCCAGCGGACGTACAAGCCAATCTGGCTTTCGTTCGTAATAGCCTTTTACATGTTCGCGCCTGATAAGAGGTATGGTATCGCCAAACCGCTTCTTGTGCATTTCAATGAGGCGGTCTCGATGCCCGTTCTCCTCTACGGCCATTTCGTCAAATATTTTTGCGGAGGCTGGAAAATCCTCACGCAATCCATCGGCGTAGGCCTTATAAATGCGTGCATCATCTTCCTCTGAAGAGATTGCCAATGCCAAGATTTCCTGTTCAGAAAGACTATCAAAGTCGCGCCTTGATACAGGCCAAAAGCGGTTCAGCATGGGAGTTCCTTTTATTAGAATAGTTCTAAACTAGGTCGCAATAATTAATCGGTCAAGTAAGAGAAGTAACTTGCTTCACACCAATATTTGACCTGCCTTGATGGGGGCAACATTGACCTAACGCAACTGTGCGCTCTATCGATAATATATAACAAGGGAGAATTGGATTGACGCAAGCCACCGATGGCATAAGAACCAGACTAGGCAGATGGATCGCCGGCGTTTTGCAACGCGAGTCATCAGGCTATCGTCCCTACACCCCATCAGATCCCGAAACGCTTTACCGCTCACTTGAGCCCGGCGATGTATTGTTGGTTGAAGGCAACCGCAAAGTCTCTGCTGCCATTAAATATCTAACCCAATCGACTTGGAGCCATGCGGCTCTCTATGTTGGCGACGCTGTCGATGATTTCGTTGATGAGTGGAACCGCAAAGGGTTGATTGAAGTTAATCTGGGGACAGGATGCACCGCAGAGCCTTTGGAAAAATATTCAACTTTCAATACGCGCATATGCCGTGCGGCCGGATTGACGCCAGAAGATCGTCAAGCGGTTGTCTCTTTTATGATTTCCAAGATTGGGCTTGAGTACGATACCAAGAATATTCTCGATATGGCACGTTACTTGTTGCCAACTCCGCCAGTCCCTGTTCGTTGGCGTCGTCGTATGATTGAGTTTGGATCCGGCGATCCCACGCGCGCGATTTGTTCGACACTCATTGCGCAAGCGTTTCAGGAGATTCAATATCCGATACTACCTGAGATCACAGCGGCTCCTGGCAGAGCGCGTGCCAGATCGGACTATTCTCGCCGCGAGATCTTGCATATCAGGCACTACTCCCTTTTTACGCCGCGCGACTTTGATCT
>CAZOCA010000292.1:0-5212 GCA_964578105.1 uncultured Pararhizobium sp. | reverse complement strand
TCGATCCAAGCCTACGCGCGCTAAAGGCGGTACCTTTTGGTGATTCCGATGTGATGCGTGTTGGCGACTGGGTGCTGGCGATCGGTAACCCCTTTGGACTTGGTGGTACGGTTACGACAGGCATAGTTTCTGCCATTGGTCGTGATATACAGTCAGGCCCTTATGACAATTTTATTCAGACCGATGCCGCGATTAACCGCGGCAACTCCGGTGGCCCTCTGTTTAATATGGATGGCGAGGTCATCGGCATAAACACCGCGATCATTTCTCCATCCGGTGGCTCTATTGGTATTGGTTTTTCCATTCCATCTGAACTTGCGACAAATGTAATCGATCAGCTACGCGAATTTGGCGAAACGCGACGCGGTTGGCTCGGCGTTCGTATTCAACCTGTAACAGACGATATTGCTGAAAGCCTGGGGATGGACGAAGCCATGGGCGCTCTGGTTGCAGGCGTTATTGAAGGTGGCCCGGTCGATGATGGCACCATTCAACCTGGCGATGTGATCGTGACCTTTGATGGCAAGGACATTGAAGAAATGCGCGACTTGCCACGCATCGTGGCTGAATCTCCCGTGGGCAAAGCTGTGGATGTGGTTGTTGTTCGCAAAGGCGAACAAGAAACTGTTCAGGTAACGCTTGGACGCCTGGAAGATGGCGAACAACTCGCGTCTGCCAGCTCGTCTAGTGACACTGCTGAAGAGGCAGAAGAAAGCAGCACTGTCGAAATGTACGGCATGACACTGTCGGAATTAACTGACGAAACCCGTGAAGAGTTTGAAATCGGCGAAAGCGTTGATGCGGGCGTTGTTATTTCTGCGGTGGAAAGCAATTCTGCCGCCGCGAACAAAGGTGTCGTGGCTGGACAGGTAATTGTGGAGATAGCGCAGGAAGCTGTCAAAAGCCCTGAAGAAGTCGAAACTGCGATCGAAAACCTCAAGAAAGAGGACCGCCGAAATGCGCTTTTGATGATCGCTGACAAGGATGGCAATCTGCGCTTTGTGACAATTCGGATTGACTAAGACGCATTAATTGGCGAACCCGATAGCGGCCGGATTTATCCGGCCGTTTTTTGTTGTTTCCAGTCTTTTTGGCTAATCCGATGACAGTGGTGTCGTAACAGTTCTGGATGGGTTTTTGTATTGATGTTGGGGTGATCGAAGTCGCCATCCCGAAAGCGATGCATGCCGATGCGCTCCATCACATTGAATGACTTTTTATTGTCGATAACGGCGAATGACAGAATTTCTGGCAACAGCAATTCCTCAAATCCATACTTCAACACCGCGCCTGCCATCTCGGTGGCATAGCCATTGCCCCATGTTTCCGGCAAAAACCGCCAACCGATTTCAGCTGAGGGCCCATTGGGAAAACTTGAGGGCACCCTTGCAATACCGCCAAAGCCAATGATTTTATGGCTTTCACGCAACAAAATTGCGCTCCAACTATAGCCGTTTTTATTGATTTGCCGTTCGATTCGATCGAGCAATGCATCGCTCTCTATGCGCGTGCGACGACCTGGAAAAAAACGCATGACTTGCGGATCATTGTTGAGCCGAAAAAAAGACTCGCCATCAGAGCTTTTGTTCCAATTGCGTATGAAAAGCCGATCTGTGGTTATGGTTTCGCCGCGTCGCATTGATCATCTAACTTGCAATTTCGTCTTCTTTGTAACCCTGAATATATAAAAGGGAAGTCAGATCGCCATGGTCAATGCGAATATCGGCCTGAGCGGCAACGGCAGGTTTTGCGTGTAGCGCGACGCCTGTTCCGGCCAAATTTAACATGCCCAAATCATTTGCGCCGTCGCCGACAGCAATTGCATCTTGAGCGCTCAATCCGAGCTTAGCGGCTATGTCGCACAATGCATCCACCTTCGCCTGCTGACCCAGTATTGGCATGCCAACTCTTCCTGTGAGCTTTCCATCGCGATGTAATAATATGTTGGCGCGATTTTCCTGAAATCCAATCATTTCAGCAATACGGCTGGTAAATTCTGTGAACCCACCAGATACTAGCGCACAATATGC
Organism: uncultured Pararhizobium sp.; assembly: GCA_964578105.1. Classification (GTDB taxonomy): domain Bacteria; phylum Pseudomonadota; class Alphaproteobacteria; order Rhizobiales. The sequence goes on along the minus strand of CAZOCA010000292.1, from coordinate 3,182 downwards.
GCCATTTCTTCGCATGGTTTTTACGAGTTCTATTCCGCCGGGCATTAGTTCAATGCGGGTCGAGATCACTTGGTCGATGACGCTTGTAGAGAGTCCTTCCAGCAAGGCAACGCGTTCTTTCAACGCAGCCTCAAATTCGATTTCACCGTTCATCGCCCGCGCGGTGATTTTTGCGATTCTATCTTTAATCCCGGCCTCAGCAGCAAGTTCATCGATACATTCCTGCCTGATCATGGTTGAGTCCATATCGGCAATTAGTATTTTCTTGCGACGATCAATCGTTAATGGCTGTATCGCAACATCTATGGGCCGATCGCCAATGCAGTCGCTCAGCTTGATTTTGATTTCGTCGCGCTCTCCCGTCACGGTTAAATCAACTGCTTGGTTATTGCTCAGCCAAACCATATTATCTGCTTGGATGGCTGCAGAACAACGCAAACCCATTTCCTTGGATAGTGCGCCACTTTGGGGCTGGGCAATCAAGGTGACAACATAAGGAACTTCTGGTGGCATCGGCATGTCCGCGTTAAAGATTGCGACTAGGCTGGTCCTATGCGAACTGGCACTGTATCGCAACATTTTACGCGCATAGACGCGTGCCCAGGGATTGATGGAGGTTTCTGAACGCTATGCTGACCAACGTCACCTTGATTGCCGGACCCACCGCGAGCGGTAAATCTGCATTGGCGATTGAGATTGCTCAGCGGAACAACGGCGTCATCATCAATACAGACTCTATGCAAGTGTATGATGTTCTTAGCGTTTTGACTGCTCGTCCAAATGCAGAAGAGTTTCATGAGGCGCCACATTTTTTATATGGACATAAGGCACCATCTGATCAGTACTCGACAGGTCATTGGATAAATGACGTTTCGCCTATTTTGAACGAACTGGACGATCATCAACATGCGGTGTTCGTGGGCGGAACGGGGTTGTATTTTCGCGCTCTTTTGGGTGGTCTTTCCCCCATGCCCGAAATCGATGAAGTTGCTCGCCAGCGCTGGCGAACGCAACTGCAGGAAGAGGGTGCTGAGGTCTTACATCGTATATTGCAGTCACGTGACCCAGACGTGGCAAAAGTGCTCAATCCCTCTGACGGTCAGCGCATCGCACGAGCGCTTGAAGTATTGGATACCTCCGGCAAATCGATCAATTTTTGGCAAACACAGCGCGGAATTCAGCTTGTTGATCCGAATAAAGCGCAGAAGATTGTTTTAGATCCGGACAGAACAGATCTGCGCAAGCGAATTGAAAATCGGTTTGACCAAATGATTGAGCTGGGCGCTCTTGAGGAAGTGAAATCCCTGCTTAAGTTAGAGCTTGGCAATTCCATGCCGGTCATGAAGGCGATCGGAGTGCAACAATTAAGAGCGTTTATGGATGGCGATTTGCCATTGGACGAAGCAATAGAGCGATCGAAAATTGCAACCAGGCAATACGCCAAGCGCCAAATGACATGGTTTCGCAATCAACTTGATGAAAGTTGGCGCAGAATCGCAGTCTAGACCACAAAATCAGTACAAAATTGGTCTGGTTGCTCAAAAAAGTTACAATACCTTAAGTTGCAATTGCTAGTTTAACCTGCCGGAAAGTTTATTGGCGTAAAGTCACGAACAGTTATGGGAACCCCTGCATGCGCCTCTACAGATCTGAGATTATCTTTCTAGGGTATTTGATACTCTTGGCTGTTGCAGCGTTGCTGACCTATTTGTCGGTAACAGACCTCGGTTCAATACTGGCTCTTGTTGAGAACCCAGAGATAGGTGCAGGCCTTGAAGGCATTCGTTCCTACATAATTTCAGTTTGTATGATTTTGGCCGTTTGTGTTGTCGCCGGCATAGCTGGCATTTACCCCACAATTCGGCGCGATGCCCGCGAGCATGGCCGCCTATCAGAAGAGACGCAAAACCTAACCAAAAAATCAGAGACCTTCCAGCAAGCTGCTTTGACCGACCCATTGACCGGGCTGCAAAATCGCAGGTACTTTGATGACGCACTCAATCAATATTTGGAAGAATTTGCCGCCATTGGTCACCCGCTGGGCATGATCGTCATGGATCTCGATCATTTTAAAAAAGTAAACGATACTTATGGGCACGATATTGGTGATGATGTCTTGCGTGGCGTTACAAAATGTCTGCTGGATTACACGCGGTATCATGATGTTGTTGCTCGCATTGGTGGTGAAGAGTTTGCCATTCTCGCTCCGAATTTGGATGCAAGATCCTTACAGCGGCTGGCAGAGCGTATCTGTGATGCTGTTTCCGAGATCACTTATCAGGCTGAAAATGTGAGTTTCCGTGTAACGACAAGTATGGGACTCGCTCTTTGGGATGGCGCTGAATCTGCCACGAAATTTGTTAAGCGCGCCGACCAGAACCTATACAAAGCAAAAACCAGCGGTAGAAACCGAGCTGTCGCGTAAAATTGGTGTTTGATTTCAGGTGATTATTACTGAACATTGCCGGTCGCAAATTTTTGCAAAGTCGATATCAGTGAGCGGCTAGATCGAACAAATCGCGATATTGGGATTTACGAAATTTGGTACGGTTCAAAGACCGTTCAATTGGAGAATTTGAACGTCTTGTAGAAACTAGTTCTTTCTGAATCGGTTCACCAAACTGTTTCCACCTGATGAAGTCTCGGTAGCCAATGGTGGCGGCGTGGTTGATTGCCGTATGGAATCGCCTTGACGGCGGCCCTCGCGCACGAGCGTGTTGGCTGCGCTGCTATCTGTTTGTCGGCGAAGGGGTGCATTTTGAGAAAACAGTTCTTCGTTTCTGGCAAGAACGTCACCGTCACGAATGTCAGAAATGCTCTCTTTCTGCTGATTAGCAACCTCGCCAGGCAATGGCGATAGCGAATCCAAATCAAAATTGCTGTCGTCCATTTTTGGATAGCGAATGTCATGCAAAATGGTCGCAAGATCGATTTTGTTGTCCGCGCTTTCGTCTTTACCTCGAATTTCTTCCATCAGATGGTTGGCCGGAAGCTCATGTTGCGGAATTGTCAGGAATTTCATGCGCATTGGTGTCGAAACACCTTGCCCAAACATAATCGCTTCGCGGTTTGCCAGCGATGGCAGGAAGTTGATGTAAGAGCGCGATGCGCCTGAAATTGCTTTGCGCATGATGTCTTGGTCAATGTCATTGCCCAGACGCATGGAAACAAATGTGTTGCAC
>CAZOCA010000291.1:0-5219 GCA_964578105.1 uncultured Pararhizobium sp. | reverse complement strand
GTAATAGAGAAGGTTGATGCAAATCACCCTTCTCAATTGACGGCAATCAAGTGACGCTCAGAGACGTCTTCAACCATCTGATACTTTGTCTGGGTGTGATATTCCTCGTCGCGCCCATTGCGTTGATTTTTTTCTCGTCAACCCACAGCACAGCAACGCTGCAGACCGACAGCCTGCAGCTTACCTGGGGCGGGCAATTTGAACGCAATTATACAAGCCTTCTGGGATTTGAGGCAGGATTCTCCGACGAAGTTACGCCGCTCGAAATGCTGAAAAACTCGATGATTGTGGGTCTTGGCGTTGCCATTTTAACCACGGTTTTTTCGATACTGACAGCCTATGCCATTGTGTTCTTCCGGTTTCCATGGTCGGGCCTTGTTTTCTGGGTCGTCCTGACCACGCTGCTATTCCCTCTTGAAGCCCGGTTCATCAACACCTTTGAAGTGACCTCCAGTCTCGGACTGGTCAACACCCATGTCGGCCTCATTCTGCCGGTTCTGGCGGCTGCATTGGGCACGTTTTTCTATCGCCAGTTTTTCCTGACTCTGCCAGAAGAGCTTATGGAGGCGGCCCAACTGGATGGCGCTGGTCCGGTTAAGTTTCTGCGCGACATCATCATTCCCCTGTCATGGCCGCGCACTGGGGCGATCTTCGTCATTGCCTTCATGATCGGTTGGAACCAGTTTTTGTGGCCGCTGATGATCAGCACGGATGACAGTCTTTACACGCTGGTGCGCGGCATAAGACTGATTGGGCAGGAATCCGGTCCCGGCATGGCCCTTGTGGTCCTGACGATCACCCCGCCGTTTTTCCTGCTGCTCATTTTTCAGCGCTGGTTCTTCAATTCACTGGCGATGACAGAGAAATAAAGCTGATGAACAAGCCGAGCGGTTTCTATCGGCTCTGTTTGGTAATGCTGGAAAAGGCGACAGCGGTTACGATGATCGCACCGACCAGAATTTCCCTGATGTAGCTGTCCACACTCATCTGGGTCAGGCCATTATCCAGAATTCCCAATATCAAAACACCAATGAGGGAATACAGGACCCTTGGCTCGCCCTCCTCGCTCATGGTCATGCCCAAAAACACGGCGGCGATGGCGTCCAGCATCAGGCCGCTGCCCTGCGTGGGATTGGCAGAGGCAACACGGCTTGCATACATCAGACCGGCAATGGCCGCACCAAACCCGGTCATGGCGAAAGCGCAAAGCCGCAGAGTGCGTACTTTCAAACCAGCCAGGCGTGCCGCTTCCTGATTGCCGCCAATGGCGTACAGACGCCGCCCAAAAATGGTCTGCTCCAATATGAACCAGACCACCACCAGCACCAACAAGGCCACCAGGCTGAGATAGGGCAGTTTCAGGCCGATCAGGCCCATCTGATCCAGTTCAATACCGCTGCGCGCAAAGCCCGAAAACTCTGTCGGAATATCCCGACCAAAAATAGTTTTGCCGCCGCTGGTGAAGAAGGCCATGCCGCTGAACATGGTCAGCGTGCCAAGGGTCGCCACAAAGGGCAGAATGCCAAAGAATGACACGAGGATACCATTGAAGACACCGCCCAACACACCGACCAGAAGCGCTGCCGCGATGCCGACCGATATTGGATAACCCATTGAAAACAGGAGCGCTGCCACGATGCCGGCCAGACTGGCCATTGAACCAACGGATAGATCAAAATCCCCCATGACCATGACAAGGGTCATGGAACAGGCAACCACCGCCAGCATGCTGACCTGCTGAGTGATGTTGAGGAGGTTTCTTGCCGTCAGAAATGTGTCCGGAAATTGCACCGAAAAAAACACCAAAATGGTGACGAACCCGATCAGGGTGCCATAGAGCTTAAGAGTTCGGATCATAGGGAGATACTCATGCCGCTTCGGAATGATAAAATTGTGCCAGAAGCTTTGCGGGTGTCAGGGCATCGGCTGGTATGGGTGCACTTTGTGCGCCATCGCGCATGATAATGATACGGTCACACATCCCCAACAGTTCCGGCAGATCTGACGATGTCAATAAAATGCTGCAGCCATCGCTGCTGGCCTGACGCATCAGGGAATAAATATCAAATTTTGCGCCGACATCCACACCGCGTGTCGGCTCATCAAGCAGCAGGAGCTTTGGCGCTGCAGCAAGGGCGCGTGCGAACACCACCTTCTGCTGATTGCCGCCGGATAATTCATAGACGCTTTGTCTGGGAGAGGCCGCCTTCAGCCGAACGGCGTTGCTGAACCGCTTTGCGGTTGCCTCTTCTGCTTTCGAGTGCGTTATGCCTGCGCTTCGGGACAGAGATGCCAGATGTGGCAGCACAATATTGTCCTGCGCACTGCGGCGTAGCATCAGCCCCTCGCTGCGCCGCTCCCGAGGGACATAGGCGATGTGTCGTTGCCACGCTTCATAAGGCGATTTGGGCGCAGGCTGGCTGGCAACAATGGCTTCACCTTCCAGCAACGCAGACACGCCCATGAACATCTGCAACACATCGCTTTGGCCCGCATTGGTAAGGCCGCATATGCCAATGATTTCGCCTTCGTGCAGTTCGAAATCGATATCCCGAATTTCGGCGGTTGCTGCCCCTTTGGCAGCGCAGACAATCGTCTTGCCAATGGGTGTTTCGCGTTTTGGATGGGCCTCTTCCAGATCACGGCCCGTCATCGCAAAAATGATCTGTTGTCTGTTGGTGTCGGCAATTGGAGATGACAGAACGGTTTTGCCATCTCGAAGCACCGTAACGTCATCGCAAATCCGCATGACCTCATTCATCCGATGAGAGACATAGAGCACCGCAACGCCTGCCGATTTGAGCTGCTCGATGACCCGGAACAGTTTTTCCGCTTCATCCTCAGACAGAGCTGCTGTCGGCTCGTCCAGCACATAAAGTCGGGCCTCCTCGCCATCCAGTGAGACAAGTGAGCCCGCGATTTTCACAAGCATCCGGTCTCCGGTGGACAGGCGGGCGGCCTGAAGCGTCACATCAATATGATCAACACCCAGACGCAACAGGGCATTTTTAGCCTGCTGTTCCAGCCGTTTCCAATCAATGGCAATGCCGAGCCGCTTTGGATAGGCCCAGCCCAGAAAGATGTTTTCGGCAACCGACAGATGCGGAACGATGTTGAGTTCCTGATGGATAAAGCGGAAGCCTGCGTTGCGCGCATCCTCTGCATTGGTCAGCGTCAGGGCTTGCCCATCTTGCGTGACATCCATTGTATCGGCACGCTGCACACCAGCCATTAGTTTGATCAATGTGCTTTTTCCGGCACCATTTTCACCCATCAAGGCGTGAACCCGGCCTCCGGCCAAATCTAACTGCGCGGCAGAGAGGGCCATGGCTCCTGAAAATGATTTCGAAGCATTTCGGATTGAAAGCATCTGCATCATCAATTCAAGAAGCCATGGACCATAGTATGTTTATGAGAGCGATTTATTCGCCAATATTGGCCTTGGTGATTAACACGGTGGGAACGTAAATCACGTCTTCCTTGATCTCTTCGCCCTTGATAGCGCGCGCTACAATACCAGCGGTGGCCTTGCCGATACCGACGAAATCCTGTGCAACGGAGGCTTCGAAATTGCCGCCTGCGGCGATGGCATCACGGGCTTGCGGATTGGCATCAATCCCGACGATGACAATGCCTTCACCTTCCCGGCCAGCAGCTTCGATTGCCTGCAATGCGCCAAGACCGGGCTGATCCCAGGCAGCCCAAACAGCGGAAATGCTGCCTGGTTCAGGGTTGGCAGCCAGAATGGCTTCCATTTTTGCACGACTGTCGGCAATGCCACCATCCTGTACATCAGGCGTAATGCGGTCGATCACTTCAATATCGGGGAAGTTGCCAAACACGGCATCAGCAATCACGCCCCGGATCTGAACCGGTGGGAATGGGTCAAAGACGAACATCACCACCCTGCCCTTGCCCGCTATGCGGTTGGCCACATAGACCGAAGTTTCTGCTGCCATGGCATAGCCATTGGATGTGACATTTGTCTGCAGAAGCGGGCTTGCACCGCTGTCCATGCCGATCACCGGTATACCGGCTTCCTTGGCCACTTCCAGTCCGGCTGCAATCTGTTCAGGATCCACATTGATGACAATGGCGTCCACATTCTGGGTGACTGCATCTTCAATGCGGCTGATGACGGCAGCGACGTCGCCAGCGGTATCAACAATATTGGCATTCCAGCCCATGCCATCGGCTTCGGCCTTGAAGCCCTCGACAAACATCTGGGTGCCTGGCTGCGCCAGATAGGGTGTTACCACCGTTACATTCTGCGCCAAGGCGGGCGCGAAGCTCATTGCCGTTGCGACAAGGGCGCCTGCAACAGATTTCAAATTCAACATATTATCTCCCGGTTTATTCGTGATGACTGTTTGGGACCGGCCCACAAATCATCCGTTCTATTGATCATCCCATGAAGCCAGAATTTTACCAAAATGGGTAGGGCTATTTCTCCGTCAGCGACAAATTGGCCACATCAAGAAACCTGCTGTTCAACATTTCATTAGCTGCAATGGCTTCGACATAGATATCGAAAAGCGCATCATAGCGTTTGTTCAACACCATATCCGGCTGATAGGTTTTGTCGAAACGCACAATCTGTTCAAACGCTGAGGCCACAGAGTTGTGCAACCCGATAGCAGTTGATGCCAAGCCGGCAGCCCCCAGAAGACCCGTGTCCCTGACGGCCACTCGCTGCAATTCGCGGCCCAGAATATTTGCCCTGATCTGGTTCCAGATGTCAGATTGAAAACCACCACCGCCGCAATTGATGCAACCGCTCGACACACCGGCAGACTGTTCAACGGCCTGTAGCGCCATGCGCACGGAAAAGGCCACACCCTCGTAGATTGATCTGGCCATATCGGCTTTGTTGGTCGTCTGGTCGAGCCCCAGAAAAACACCTCTGGTATGTGCTTTCCAGATCGGAGCGCGTTCGCCCTGCAAATGCGGAGTGAAAATCGGCGCGGGTCTGGAAAAATCAGAGGCTGCGGCCGCAGCAGCCATTTCGGTTGGGCTTTGGTCTGTCAGTTCGCCATACCATAATTTGGCAGCACCACCTGATTGCGTGGGACCTGCATGGATGAGAATACCTTCGCATTCAGGCACAACGATCACCCCTTCAGTCGGGGTCAGGGTTGGCGATGAAATGCCCAGGATTTCACTTGTGCCGCTTAAGTAGGCGGTGGTTCCGGGAGCCGTTGCCCCACACCCAACCAGAC
>CAZOCA010000290.1:0-5223 GCA_964578105.1 uncultured Pararhizobium sp. | reverse complement strand
AAACAAAGCCGCGTTCATCAAACCCTTTCAGAAGCAGAATGCGCACATTTGGCACACCCTGCCCGTCAACAGTTGCGACCGACATGGCGTTGGGATCATTCAGTTCACTTTGCTCCGCATCCCCCATCCACGAACCGAACAATTCAAATGGCGCAGACGCTGTGGGCTCAATTTCCGTGAAGTCACGGCTCATTAACCTAGATTGTGTAGTTTTATCGTCACTAGTCATGGAATTGATGACCCGCTGTATGAATGATGAAGACACTTCCACCCAGATATAGGCATGTAAGCATGAGCCGCCAATTGCGAAAATGCATTTTTGCCGCGCTATTTCTGGTTCCCATAGCGGGGTGCTCCATATCGCCAGGTCTTTTGGACGATGGTGCAGACGACATCATAACTGGCTCAATCGCAACCTCACCCAAGCCAAACAATGTCGAAACCTCTGATTGGCTGGAAATGCGAACAGCGCTGAATGAAGCAGCCAATCAAAAAGCCGCAGGATCGCTCGTTCCCTGGGAAAACGACCGCACCGGTTCCAGCGGCAGTCTCATGGCTTTTACCGCGCCCAGTGATGGTATTGGTCGCTGCCGGAATTTTGCTGCCACATTGCAAAACATCGACGGCATACACCGCTATAAGGGCGAAGCCTGTATTGCCGGACAGGAAAACTGGCAGATCAATCGCTTCGAATTGGTAGATCGCAGCTAAGCCAATATTGCGGATTGAGTGCAGGTCCTAATGCTTCATCACCAGCTCTGCCGTAATTTTTGAGGCAATCATCAGCTTCGCGGTTTCCAGGTGACGCGCAGCATCTGGATCCAGATCCGTTGTTTCTGAAATCGCATATTCCAGAATTGCCATCAGGGCTTTTCGTTGCTTGTATTCATCGCTGTAACGGTCGATGAAATCACGCAGATCATGGTTGGCTTCCCGCATATCAAGCAACCGCCATACGGTCTTTGAATTTGCGTTCGTCCCGCACTGCCAAGCTAAGCTCAAGATCTGGTGCCAACAGCGTAATGGATGCAATGGGCACCATGTCATCTGCAGTAAATGTGCCAGACATGTTGAAGGCAGATGCAAATTGCAGCGCCACCAGTTGCAGTTCAAACAAAGCAATGGCCATGCCAATGCACGATCTGCCCCCCACACCAAATGGCATATAGGATGGGTGTGAATAATCACGATCAAGCCTGAATTCTTCCGGCTGCTCCCAATTGCGCGGATCTTTATGCAGGGTCCACGGACTGATCATCACCATGTCGCCCCGACGGAAGCGCTTGCCCTCGACTTCGACCGGCTGCAAAAACTCACGTGAAGTCCACCATCCGGCAGGATAAACCCGCAAGGTTTCCTTGACAAAAGCTTCACTCAAAGGTGCACGGCGCAGCGCGCTGGAATCGCCTTTTTCCAATGCTTCCATGACACCATCTGCCTCATAGGCCAGAACATCCGCAAGAGAAGGATCAAGTGCCAGTTGGTAAAGCATCCAGGCAATTGATGCGCCAGTTGTGTGATGCCCGGCGATCAACAAACCAAGCAGTTCCGCATTGACCTGCTCATCATCCAAACCAGCCTCTTCCAACGCAATCAACAAGGGAGATTTGTTGTTATTGGCACGTGCCCTGTTGATTACAGCACCAACGATCTCCCGAGCACCATCAATACGTTTGGATCTTTCTGCCGCTTTTCTGGGGCCGTTTGGCAAAACGCGAAACATATCATCTGCAAGCTCGGCTTCCACCGTCTGAACAGCCTCAATCAGCGCCATGCGATCGGCAGCGCCCAGCACATCATGTCCAAACAAGGCCGTCGCGCCCATTTGAAGCGCAAGAGGAGCAGAGATCGATACCGGGCGGAAGCTGTTTTCAGATGATAACGCTGCAATGTAACCGTTCACGACCGCAATCATTTTGTCGATGTTGCCAGAAATGGCATTGCGTTGAAGGTGCCTGTGAATGGCAGCTTTCGAAGCCTTGTGTGCATCACCATTATTGGTCAGCAAGCTTTCGCCCATAATGGGGCGCAATCGCTGAACCAAGGACCCCTTATCCAGTTCCGTTGTCGGCCATTTCAAGATTGATCGGGCCGTGGTCGGTCCATTGCACAAATGGATCGGGCGCACTCCAAGGGCGAGAGGTACAAAACCTTGCTCCGCCGCTTGGGCCTTGCTGTTTAACAGCGTCAGCGGGTCACGCCGAAATGCTGCGACGTCGCGGTAAGGAATATACATCAGACTCCTCCAAAGGATTGACGTGAGACAAAAGCTGTAGAAACCGGGAACCCGATTGGGCAGCCATTGAAATTTCTCCCGACACCACCTTTACCGGTCTGCCCACAGCATCAATTCCGATCTCGAAAGGGGGACCATAGCGTTCGGTCACGATCCCGATGCGAGATAGCAAACGCTCATGAGACAGGTCAGAAAACGCAACAAGACGATCGGCATTCATGGCAAAAGCAAAGCGAAACATAGAGGCATAGGTAGTCAGGGCATATGAGAATCGTCGCTCGCCCATGGCGACAACAAAACGGCTGATCTCCCAACTGTTTTCGTCATCCGGATAAGATTTGAGTGTGGCGAGATGATGGAATTTTTCTGCGGCAAGATAAGTCCTGTCAGTTCTGATAGCTCGAAAGGACCCAACCAATGTTTCATTATGCCAAACCGCACAATGCACGGTGTCAGCCCGGTCAAATTCATCCTGTTCCAGACCTTCGGTGACCGTAAGGTCCCAGCCAAGTGAATCGACCAGAATGCGCTTTCGAAACGCCATGACATCAATGACATCCTGGCAGGCGTCTTCTGCAGTTCCGATGACAATTCGTATGTCTGAATCTGAATTTGAAGTACCTGTTAAAAGCAAGGTCGCCTCCCGCCAGCAGCTATGGTGAGACATAACGATTTATGCTAGCTAATAACCATCCCGATAAATGGTGAGTTTTGAAATGAAACTTGAGAAGGCAATATCTGACATCGAAAGATGTTCTTCTCAGGACCAGTTGGTCTCTGTCCTCAACACCATTGTGAATGATTTCGGATTTGCCGCATTCTGCTTTCTCGATGGTGGGATGCCCGGCAAGATCGACCCATTCTACGTCGGAACGACGGGCAGCGGATGGGAGGTCGACTATGCCTCAAACGACTTTGTCTTGATTGATGAATGTCTCAAAACAGCTCGCAGAACGAATGTGCCCTTCCTGTGGGCAAGCGTGCCACTTCCACAAAGAGCAGGAAAAAGAAAACCTGGTGCCCACAAGCTCATGGAAGCAGCCATGGATTATGGTTTTCAGGAAGGCCTCGTCATACCGTTCCATTTTGTCGATGACATTGGGCGGATGCGCTCCTGTGTCTGCACCTTGTTCTGGCATGAAAAGCCAACACGTTTGTACCAGCACATCGAAGATATGCGCCATATCCTCCATGTTATTCTGATCTACTGGATGCAGGAGCTCATGCGAATTCGGGAGACCGGAAAAAGCAGCGGCGAAGTAATACCCTTCAGCCGACGGGAACAGGCATTCGAAACTACGCGCCTGACTGACCGTGAACGCGAAGTTCTGTCATGGGCAAGCCGGGGCAAAACGGCAGCGGAAACCGCAAGTATTTTATCTATTTCAACAGAGACAATTGATACCCATATAAAGAATGCTATGGAGAAGCTTCAGGCAGGCAATAAGACACATGCTGTTGCCAGAAGCATCTTCCTTGGTTTAATCGACGTTTAGGCTCCGAAAATTCCGCCTGTTAAGAGAAACAAACACAAATCTGGAAAATCCCAATGTCAGATCCCTACAAGATTCTGGGGGTGACGAAGGACGCGAGTGCTGCTGATATAAAGTCTGCATTCCGCAATCTCGCCAAAAAAAACCACCCGGACCAGAACCCGGACGATCCAAAAGCAAAAGAACGCTTTTCGAGACTCAACAATGCCTATGACGTTATAGGCGACAGTGAAAAACGTGCGCAGTTCGATCGCGGTGAGATCGACGGCGACGGCAATCCCGTTCACCCTGGTTTTGGTGGTGGCGGAGGTGGCGGTTTCGGCGGTTTTGGTCAGGGCGGCGGTCCACGTTCAGGCGGCGCAGCGGGCCAGGGGTTTGGCGGCGGTGGCGCAGAAGAAATCCTCAGCGAAATATTTGGCAGCCGCGGCGGCTTCGGGCGCCCTGGGACAGGGCAAGGTGGCTTTGGCCAGGCTGGCGCTGGACAACAGGGGTTTGGCGGCGCACGCAGAGCGCAAAAAGGTGCTGACGTTGAAGGCAAGCTAGCCATCACGCTGGAAGATTTCGCGGCAGGAAAGAAAGCATCCGTAACGCTTGCCGATGGCAGGACTGTTGCTGTAGCTGTGCCAAGAGGCACAAAAGATGGCCAGGCCATACGACTGAAGGGCCAAGGCGCACCCAGCCCCATGGGCGGCGCGTCAGGAGATGCAAAAATCACAGTAAGGTTTGTTCCGCACCCGCTCTTCAAAGTAGATGGAACGAATTTACGTTACGATGCCCCGATCCATCTGCATGAAGCCTATCTTGGTGGCAAAATTCAGGTACCAACCCTGGCGGGTCGACTTAACCTGACTGTACCACCCAAAAGCAATTCCGGCAGCACAATGCGGATTCCTGGCAAAGGTTTGCCTGGAAAATCAAAGTCTGGTGACCTCTTGGTGAGTCTGCAAATTCAGTTTCCAGATCAGCCAGAGCCTGAACTGGAAACCCTTATGGAACGCTGGGCGCAAGAAGGCCGTCCTCCGCTGAACCAAAAGTGACGATGTCTCAAAGCAATAGTCACGAACTGCCAGGTCTGATGCCGCAAGGTCTTGAAGCTGCAGCAGCAGCTTTGGCCCTTCTTGCGGATGGGCAACTGGTCGGCCTGCCAACAGAAACGGTTTATGGGTTGGCAGCCGATGCCACGGACGACCGGACAGTTGCACAAATATATGCTGCTAAAGGTCGCCCCAGCTTCAACCCCCTGATTTGTCACGTGGATGGGGTCGATATGGCTCAATCATTTGCCCATATCGATGAACGCGCGCATCAACTGATCAAAAATTTCTGGCCCGGCGGCCTTACGCTGGTTTTGCCCCGCAAAGCTGAGGCATCTGTCAGCGAGTTGGCAACGGCTGGCCTTGATACTGTCGCCCTGCGCTGCCCGGACAGCGCCTTCACCAGATCAATCATAAACCAGCTGCAACGTCCCCTCGCCGCCCCAAGCGCCAATCCCTC
>CAZOCA010000289.1:0-5229 GCA_964578105.1 uncultured Pararhizobium sp. | reverse complement strand
AGGCTCATGCCAAGGGCCAGCAGAACGGCCAGCGAAATCGGCACATCCATATTCAACCGCCCACCGCGCAAAGCGCCAATGGCCGAGCGAAAGAACACCTGTCCGGAATAAATCACCACCGGAATGGCAATCAACGCAGAAATCAGATGGAACAGATCACGGGTCGGGCCATCTGCACCCGACCAGACCGAGACAGACAGCAACATGATGTTGCTGGCAGCAAATCCGGCAACAGCCATGGCCTTCAGCAATGAGGAGGCTTTTTTATCGCCTTCCGCTTCGCTCACATCACCAAGCTCGATTGGGACAGCTGGAAAACCAAGACCCGTCAGAGTGTCTTCAACGGAAATGATATCGCGTTGCGTACCCACCACCACACTGAGCCGTTTCAAAGTCAAATTCACCCGCGCAGTATCCACACCCGGCAAAGGCGACACAGCCCGCTCTATTTTGGAGATGCAACCGCCACAATGGATTGATGGCACCGAGAACGTGAATTTGAAACCGCCATTGGGCAAAGCCTCACCGGCGTGAAGCAACGCATCATGCTGGGCAAATTCCTGGCCCGCCTCTTCGGCGATCTCAAGCTTTTCCTGCGCGCCACAACACCCCATCGCGTCAGCTCTCTACTTCAAAACGAATGATCCGGCTCCAGGCCACGATACCATATTGTGAGACAATCAATTGAGCCTCCCAGACACCGGCACCCAGATCTGTTTCAACCTTGTAACCACCAGCATCCGACGGCTGCATTTGCAGACTGCGATCATCGCCTTCATGCACTGGTCGGCCAAGACCCACAGTCACTTCGCTTTGCTGAACGGGGTCACCGGCCACATCTGTCAGTGCAAGAGAAAACACACCGTCAGCGTAATTGGTTTCCGCATGCCAGCCCAGCTCTGCCTGACGCTGATATTCAGCCGATTTGGCATTGAAGTGCTGACTTTCCACATAGGTATTCTTGACCACCAGTCCGGTCCATGTAGATCCTGCGGAATAGGCCAAAAACATGTTGACGGAAATGATGGTTCCAAAAAACAGGCACATCACACCGAACATATGCCAGCCGGTAAATTCATCTGGATTGAAAACGCGTTTCAGGGACAGCATCACTTAACCTCCGGTGCTTCAAAGACGGCTTCATAAATATCCATCTCATTTGACTGCTTGTCCTCTGCAATCAAATGGAACTGGGTAGACCCGCCCTCAATATAGGAAGCAGGCTGACGAACGAAAACGCGCAGGGCACGGAGCTTGTCCGGCTCGACCGGCACAGCAAAGGACACACCATCGGGTTGATCCAGACCGTTGATGGACATGGTAGCCCCGGGCAGCCCCTCGAGGGACAGGAAGATGACCCGCGGTTCCTGCACCATATTCAAAATCTTGACCGTATAGCCATTGCGAATGCCGCCATCGCTCATCTGGACATAAATCGGATTGCGATCGTGCTGCACGTTCACGCCCAGTCGGTCACGCAAGACAAGTGCCGTCAACAGGCCAATGCCGATCATCGCCCAGACAGAGAAATACAAAAGCGTGCGGGGCCGCAGGAAGATGCGCCAGTCAAAATGACGAATGCCCTCAATGAACCCATTTTCATCACGAATCCTGTCCGGATTGATCGTAGTGGTACCCGACTCCGTGGCCAGAGCCATATTGGTGTTGTAATCGCTCAGCGTTGAGTAGGAAATCAGACCTTTTTCACGGCCAAGCTTGCCCATAATGTCATCGCAGGCATCAATGCACAGCGCACAGGTAATGCACTCCATCTGCTGGCCTTCACGAATATCAATGCCAGCAGGGCACACCACGACACAGGCATTGCAATCGACACAATCGCCCATCGGATCGCCCGCAGCCGCCGCCTTTTTGCGCCCATGGGTGCGTGGCTCACCGCGCCAGTCATTATAGGTGACAACAAGCGAATCTTCATCCAGCATGGCCGCCTGAATCCGTGGCCAGGGACACATGTAATTGCAGACCTGCTCACGCATATGGCCGCCAAATGTGTAGGTCGTGGCCGTTAGCACGCCGACCGTTGCATAGGCCACAAACGCGGCCTCACCGGTAAACAGCTCCACCAGCAAAGTCGGTGCATCGGCAAAATAGAAAATCCAGGCGCCGCCCGTAGCAACAGCAATCAACAGCCAGATGACATGTTTGATCACTCGCTTGCGAAGCTTGTCAAAAGTATAAGGTGCCGCATCCAGCTTCATGCGGGCATTACGGTCACCTTCCATGAAACGCTCAACCACAAGAAACAGATCGGTCCAGACCGTCTGCGGGCAGGTATAACCGCACCAGGCGCGGCCAACCACAGACGTGACCAGAAATAGCCCAATGCCAGCCATCACCAGCATACCGGCGACAAAGTAAAATTCCTGAGGCCAAATCTCGATGAAGAAGAAATAGAACCGCCGATTGGCGACATCCACCAGAACCGCTTGATCCGGCGCATAGGGTCCACGGTCCCAGCGCAGCCAGGGCGTCACATAATAGATCGCCAAAGTGACGACCATGATGATCCATTTCAGCCGCCGAAAATCACCTGTGGCGCGCTTGGGAAAGATTTTCTTGCGCGCCGCATAGAGTTCCTGAGGTTCTGAGGGGTCGTCTAGTGTTCCAATATTGCTCATGTGATCTCTGGCCAACTGGGTATTTCAAACCTATGCGCCCTTGCGCCGATTTCAGCCTTGATCCACATCAAGCTGAACGCCGCAAAACCCATTCAAAAACGAACCTCAAACGCATCATGCATCCCGAAACATTGCCCCGGGATGCATGATAACAGATTTTAAAATTTCTGGCCTATTCACCACCGCCTAGACTGTGGACATAAATGGCCAGTTGCTTGGTTGTCGCTTCGCTCAAACGGCCCGCCCAACCCGGCATCACACCTTGTTGCGGTCTGGCTATCTGGGCAACGATTTCCGCATGAGACCCACCATAAAGCCAAATGGCATCATTGAGATTGGGCGCACCAAGGTCATGGTCACCTTCGCCATTGTCCCCATGACAGGCAGCACAATTATCTTCATACACTGTCTGGCCTCGAAGAGCGGCTTCGGCATCGCTTTCCTGACCGGAGATTTGCCGCACATACCACGCCGCATCCACAATGTCGCTGCGCTCCAGGATTTCGTCTGCGCCAAAGGCTGGCATGTCAGAAAACCGCGTATCTTCATCTGCATCGTAGCGAATACCGTGCTGCAGCGTCAGATAAATCTGCTCCACATCACCGCCCCAGATCCAGTCATCATCCAGAAGGTTGGGATACCCGCCACCACCGGCGGCTCCCGCCCCGTGGCATTGCGAGCAATTGACCTTGAAAGCCGAACTACCACCTGCAATGGCAAATTGCAGCAGATCCGTATCTGCCTCGATCTCCGCCAGTTCCATGTTGAGGATTTTCTCGGCAAAGACAGACCGGGAAGCTTCAACAGCGGCAATATCTGCACTGACATTGGCCCGGCTGGACCAGCCTAACAGACCCTTCGAGGCACCCGTAATACCGGGCCAGGCCGGATAGGCGATCGTATAGCCGATAGCAAACACAATCGTGGCATAGAAGGTCCACAGCCACCAGCGCGGCAATGGGTTGTTCAACTCCTTGATACCGTCCCAGTCATGGCCCGTTGTCTCAACACCAGAGAACTCGTCAATTTCATTGTTTTCGGCCATGATTCTAGTCCTCTTTAAAAGGGATGCGGGCCGCATCTTCGCTGTGTTTCTTTGAGCCGGGCCTGAAGGTCCACAGCACTGCGATTACAAAAATCACAAACATGTAGAGCAGTCCCCAACTGTCTGCGAATGTCCGCATGGACTGATATGTTGATTCCATGATCGCCTCCTATCGCTCGTTCTCTTCCGGCTCATAGGCCGAAAAATCCACCAGTGTACCGAGCATCTGCAGATAGGACACAAGGGCATCCATCTCGCTCAGTCGCGCCGGGTTTCCGTCAAAGTCACCCAGAACCGCTTTTGGATAACGCTCAATTAGACCATCAGTATCTGCATCAGGATTAGCCTGATCGGCCAGATCCCTGGCCGCATTTTCGATCATCTCATCGCTATAGGGCACACCCACCCGGCGGTTGGCGACAAGATGCGCGGAAGGATTCTCGAAGTTCAGCCGGGTTTCTTCCAGGAAGGCATAGGATGGCATGATGGATTCTGGGACAACCGATTGTGGGTTCACCAGATGTTGCACATGCCACTCATTGGAATAGCGGCCACCGACACGGGCCAGATCTGGCCCGGTCCGTTTGGAGCCCCACTGGAACGGATGATCATACATCGATTCAGCCGCCAGAGAGAAATGTCCGTAGCGCTCCACTTCGTCACGGAAAGGTCGGATCATCTGACTGTGGCAAGTATAGCAGCCCTCCCGCAGATAGATGTTACGCCCGGCCAGTTCCAGTGGTGTGTAGGGCCGCATGCCCTCCACTTTTTCAATGGTGTTTTCCAGATAGAACAGAGGTGCAATCTCGACAATACCGCCAATGGTGACCACCAGAAGTGATCCGGCCAAAAGCAGAGACGCATTTCTCTCAAGGACTTTATGTTTGCTCAAAAATGACATTGTTCTATCTCCTATTCGGCCGGGCCGGCGGCTTTGAGTTCACCAGACATGGGCGAAATATCGCCCAAGGGCACCTCGTCCCGCAGCTTGCCGTTAATCGTCATGAAGATATTGAAGGCCATGATCAGACCACCGGTCAGATACAGAACGCCGCCAAATACGCGCATCACATAATAGGGGTGCATGGCCGCAATACTCTCCGCGAAGGAGTAGACCAGGTAACCCTGTGAATCATATTCGCGCCACATCAAACCCTGGGTAATCCCGGAGACCCACATAACGGCTGCATAGACAACAATGCCAAGGGTCGCGAGCCAGAAATGCCAGTTGACCATACGCAGGGAATAAAGCCGTGTGCGGCCCCACAATTTGGGCACAAGGTAATACAGCGCACCAAATGTGATCATACCGTTCCAACCCAGCGCACCAGAATGCACGTGACCAATGGTCCAGTCCGTATAGTGAGACAGGGAGTTGACCGTTTTGATCGACATCATCGGACCCTCGAAGGTCGACATGCCGTAAAATGCCAGCGAAATAACCATCATCCGCAAAATCGGATCAGTCCGCACCTTGTCCCAGGCACCGGAAAGGGTCATCAGACCGTTGATCATACCACCCCAGGACGGCATCCACAGCATGAT
>CAZOCA010000288.1:0-5238 GCA_964578105.1 uncultured Pararhizobium sp. | reverse complement strand
TTAAGAACCACGCTACTATGTCCTGGCAGGAAGCCATTGCACCATTCGCAAATGGTGATGCGGCCATGTATGTCATGGGCAACTTCGCAGTAGACGGCTTCAAAAATGCCGATTTGACCGAAGATCAGATCGATTTCTTCCAGTTCCCGGAAATCACACCTGGTCTGGCCCGCGCTGAAGAAGCACCTGCTGATGCGCTCTTTATCCCTGCCAAAGCGAAGAACAAGGAAGACGCACGTCTCTTCCTGTCTTTCGTTGCACAGGCTGACACTCAGTCACAGTGGAACAAAACCATTGGCCAGCTGCCACCGAACTCCACAGCTGCAATTAACGAAGACGACAAGTTCATCGTTGAAGGTTTTGCAACAGTCTCCACTGCGGCAGGTCTGGCTCAGTTCTTTGACCGTGATGCACCTGCAGCCATGGCGAAAGCTGGCATGGAAGGCTTCCAGAAATTCATGCTGGAGCCAGAGTCCTTGGATGAGATTTTGGAAAATCTCGATAAAGTCCAAGCAGAAGTTTACTAAGACGACTGACCAAGACGCCGGTTGCGATTTAGCAACCGGCGTTTTTACAAAATGCCCAGTCGCGCGCAGGTGCGACCGCAGAATTGAAAACCAGTTTCTCAATGCTTTTGAGCTTTTGATCTGAGACTGCTTCTGGGGAGGAAGATACGATGGCGAGCACCGCTAGCCTGCGTGCAAACAGATACCAGACCGCCAGCACCACCGTCGCGTTATCAGCAATTGTTCTGATTGTAGCGCTGATCGGCATGTTCACATTTGATGTGAGTTGGATGGTCGACAATCTTGGCTTTACAAAGCGTGTGGATGCGCGTGTACCGAGTTTCTTTGCGAGATTTTCGTGTCTCATTATCGCACTTGGCGCAGCCTTCATCAGCTTCACCAACACATCGCTCTACAAACGTAACAAATTGACTTACGCGCCCTGGATTTTCCTGTTCATCGGCACAGCGTTCTTTTTGATCTACGTGATTATTCCCATTTTTCAGTCCATCTCCTACTCCTTCACAAAGTGGGATGGCCTTTACGACATCAATGGCATCTGGACCGGCGAATGGGTGGGGCTTCGTAACTATGCCCTGCTGCTAGATGATCCAAACTTCTACACATCGCTGTGGAATAACATTCTCTGGCTCGTCCTTTATATGCTGGCAGTGCCGGCAGGTCTTGGCATTGCGCTGTTTTTGAATCAGACCGTTGGTGGCATTCGGATTTATAAATCCCTGTTCTTCTTCCCCTTCGTGATTTCACAGGTCGTTGTCGGTCTCATTTTCGCTTGGACTTATAATCCGGAATTTGGGTTGTTGAGTGAAGTCTGGGGCTTCTTCTTCTGTGAGCAGACAACCAATATTATGGGAAATCTGACCACGACATGCACAATCGATCCACCTTCCATTCTGGGTGATCCGAAATATGCCACTTACGGCATCATTGCTGCCGGTCTTTGGCCGCAGATTGCTTATTGCATGATCCTGTATCTCACGGGCCTCAACAATGTATCGCCAGACCAGATCGAAGCGGGTCGTCTTGATAATGCCAAGGGTTGGAAAATGCTGTGGCACATCATTTTGCCTCAGTTGAAACCTGCGACCTTCATAGCTGTGGTCGTGACGGTGATCGGTGCGCTGCGCTCGTTTGATATGGTGGCCACGATGACTCAGGGTGGGCCATTCGGCTCCACCAATGTGCTGGCTTACTACATGTTCGACCAAGCTGTTGGCGAAGGTGTTGGCCGTTATGGCTACGGATCTGCCATCGCCACGGTTCTGTTCGCTATCATGCTCATCTACATCAGCTACTTCCTGTGGCGGATGTACCAAGACGAGAAGGAGGGCAACTGATGTTTCCCGCTCCTGTAGAAAAATCATCCGCTGGCGTCCAGCTGGCATATAAACTGGCCCTGCCTGTCGCATTGTTCGTTTGGCTGTTGCCGCTTCTGGCAATCTTCATGACGTCAATCCGTCCGCTGTCGGACATCAACACCGGCAATGTATTTGGTGTTCCAAGCGATTTCGCGATGCTGGAAAACTATTCGCAGGTCTTCGCTCAGACTGATGCCTGGCAGTATTTCATAAACACGATGGTGATTACATTGCCAACGGTTGCTGTCTCCATTGCACTTGCGTGTCTCACTGGTTACGCACTTGCAGTCTATCAGTTCAAATGGGCACTGCCGATGTTTTTCCTGTTTGTGGCCGGTAACTTCGTACCATTTCAGATTCTCATGCTGCCGGTCATTGGTTTGTCCAACAAGATGGAGATCTACAACACTGTGCCAGGCCTCGTCATGTTTCACGCGGCCTTCCAGACCGGGTTTTGTACGCTGTTCATGCGTAACTTCATCAAAGCCCTGCCCCGGGAACTGATCGAGTCTGCCCGCATTGAAGGCGTTGGTGAGTTCCGGATTTTCTGGCACCTGGTGCTTCCGCTGGTGAAGCCCGCTGTGGCCGCTTTGGCGGTCCTGATCTTCACATTCATCTGGAACGATTTCTTCTGGGCGACAGTGATGCTTCAGGATGATGCGCGCTTGCCGATTACTGTTGGTATCCGGTCCCTGAACGGTGAATTCGTGCAGCAATGGCATCTGATTTCAGCAGCGTCTCTTTTGGCTGCAGTTCCACCGGTTGCCATGTTCTTTCTGATGCAGAAACACTTCATTGCCGGTCTCACACTTGGTGCCACGAAAGGCTGACTATATGGATGCATCGGTGTCGATCAGCGGAACAACCGGGACAGCCCGTCTGGACAGTGGCACCACGACCGTGGTGTTTCACTGGACGGATGGAGTTCCCGTAATTGTCCATCTTGGGGCAAAGCTTCCAGAGGATGTCGATCTGGGCATCCTCGTCTCAGCTCTGGTTCGTCCGACACCGCAAGCCTCGCTTGATGAGACAGCACCGATCAGCTTGTTGCCGGAGTTTTCTCGGGGCTTTATGGGGCATCCGGGTCTGATTGCTCACCGCGCTGAAGACGCACCGTCTGCCTGGGCCGGGCGTTTCACCTTCACCCGTTATGACGCGACGGATACGGGCATCATTTTTTATTGCCGTGATCCCTATCGTGGCCTTGATTTATGCATCACCTGTTCGCTTGACCCGCAAACGAACGTGCTGACATTCCAAAATGAATTGGTAAACTCAAGCGATCGCTCGCTGCTGGTGGACTGGTTTGCAGCGCCCGTTGTCCCGGTTCCATCTCGGCTGACTGAATATTTGTCATTTCATGGGCGGTGGTGCGCTGAGTTTGCACTGGAGCGGATGACAGTTCCTGTCGGTTTGACAAAAAAGGAAAACCGACGTGGACGTACCTCACATGAGGGATTTCCAGGCATTGTCCTTCTGGGGGAAAATACCAGCGAGGACAGCGGCCCTTGCCTGGCCGCTCACCTTGGCTGGAGTGGCAATCACCGCATGGTGCTGGAACGGCTGCCAAGCGGGGAAATGCAATTGCAAATGGGCGCGCTGCATTTTGCTGGCGAGTTGTTATTGAGGCCGGGTGATAGTCTTAAAACGCCTGAGCTCTATGTGACCGCATCCAGTGATGGTTTGTCGGCAATGAGCCAAGCTTTTCACGAAGAAATCAGGCGCAAAATTCTGAAATTCCCAGACCCGCAAAAACCACGCCCGGTGACCGTGAACACCTGGGAAGCGCTTTATTTTGATCATGGTTGGGACAAGATGACCCAACTTGTGGACAGTGCTGTTGATGTTGGCGCCGAGCGATTTGTTCTCGATGATGGCTGGTTTAAAAACCGGGACAGCGATCGTGCTGGTCTTGGCGACTGGTTTGCTGATGAGGAAAAATATCCCGATGGTCTGGACCCGCTCATAGATTATGTGACGAAGAACGGCCTTGAATTTGGGCTTTGGGTGGAACCGGAAATGGTCAATCCGGATTCGGATCTTTACAGAACACATCCAGATTGGGTGCTCGGCCTGGCTGATTATCCAAATCCACTAAGCCGCAATCAATTGGTGCTGGACCTCACAAATGATGATGTCACGCAGTATTTGTATGATTGCCTGGAAAAGCTTCTTACCGATCATGCAATTGGCTATTTGAAATGGGATATGAACCGGGATCTCGTAATGCCGGGAAACCGCGAGGGTCGTGCTGCTGCTCATAAGCAGACTTTGGCGCTTTACGCCCTCTTGGATCGGATCAGGACAGCCTTTCCACATGTTGAGATAGAAAGCTGTGCGTCCGGTGGCGGTCGCATCGATATGGAAATCTTAAAGCGCACCCATCGCTTCTGGACTTCAGATTCAAATGATCCTGTCGAGCGAGCACGCATTCAGTCCGGGTTTTCCTTTTTCTTCCCGCCTGAAGTCATGGGCGCTCATATTGGACCGGCATGGAGCCACACATCAGGACGCGGATTTCTTCCCGGATTTCGCGGTCTCGTTGCCGGCGTTGGCCATCTGGGACTGGAGTTGGATTTAGGGGGCACGACTGAACGCGAGTTTCCTGATTTGCGCCATGCCGTTGAGCGCTACAAGGCGGACCGGCACATTTGGCATGGCGGCAACTTCTACCGCCTGCCGAGCATTGATCCAGCATTGATCGGCTTTGCATCTGTATCGAAGGATAAAAATCAGGCGCGGGCCTGTGTCGTGCAAATCGACCGGCCGCGTTCGACCGTTCCGGCATTGGTTCGCATACCCGGTCTCGATCCGGATGTTCAATATCATGTCGTCATGGATGATCCTGATGATCTTCTGGATCGGGCAAATCGCGGGTTCAGCAATCAGTTGGCAAGTGGCCATCTGGTGGTGTCAGGGGCTGTGTTGACGCAGGTAGGCTTGCAGCTTCCTGTTCTTTACGCACAGACCGGGCTCTATCTTACTATTAACAAGTCGGAGATAACGTGAGCGAGCCAGACACAACACGAGCTGACATGATTGCAATCGATTGGGGGACCACCAATTGCAGGGCTTCACTTCTGGCCGCAGATGGTCAGGAACTTGATACCAGACGTGCGCCTGAAGGAGCTGGTGGCCTGCAATCTTCTGAATTTGAAGCTGTGTTCGAACGATTGGTCGCTGGATGGCCCGATCTACCTGTCTGGATTTGCGGCATGGCCGGTTCAAGGCAAGGCTGGCGTGAAGCTCCCTACCTCTCCTGCCCGGCGAAACTGGCGGACCTTGGATGCCAGATTACCAGAGTCACAACCGCTTCCGGGCGCTCAGTGCGCATTGAGCCCGGGCTTTTGTAC
>CAZOCA010000287.1:4364-5242 GCA_964578105.1 uncultured Pararhizobium sp. | reverse complement strand
CCTAATGGCTGCGCCTCATTGTCCAGAAGGTAAAGTCCATCCCCATGCGCCGTCGCCGCTACGGCCAGAACATCGCTTGCATGGGTTGCTGTCGCCTCCATCACATCGCGGATTGCCGAAGCGGTCTGACGCCACAAATCCATCATGTCCCGTTCAACCCGGCGCGGCCCGGGCATCAACTGGCGCACGTTTCGACGCGCCACGCCCAATTGTCGACCGTTCGTGTCGAAAATGACGGCCTTGGTGACGGTCAGACCACTGTCAATTGCCAGAATGCGGCTCATGCGCCAGTCCTATTGCTTGTGTTGGTGCGTAGCCAGAGCCTTGGGAGGGAGAACTCTGACTATGCTGTTTGAAAGTGGCCAAGCTTGCGCGAAGCATTGCCGACTTTGATCAGTCTTTGGTGTATTTCGCAGCTACATCACTGATTGCATCGACGTTTCCGGCTGACCGGCCTTGAGGGTCGAATTCAGATGAGAGAAAAGCATCGGCAATGTCCTTGGCCAATTCAGTGCCCACCACACGTGCGCCCATTGTGATGATCTGTGCATTGTTTGATGTGGCAGCTTTACCTGCTGAATAGGTATCGTGACATTGTGCGGCCCGGATGCCGGGAACCTTGTTGGCGGAGATTTGCACACCAATACCTGTTCCGCATACCAAAATGGCGCGGTCATAATCCCCTGCGATGACCGCAGATGCGACCCGGTCGGACAGATTGGCATAAAACGGGTCCGGATTGCCGTGAACGCGGGATACTTCTGTAACCTCGTGTTTGTCCTTCAGGTGCTCGGCAAGAACTTGGGCCAATCCTTCACCTGCGCTGTCTCCTGCGATTGCAATTTTCATGTTGTGTCCTTTTGCAGTTAGATGGATGC
>CAZOCA010000287.1:269-4354 GCA_964578105.1 uncultured Pararhizobium sp. | reverse complement strand
GATGGATGCAGCGCATTTCGTGAGAATGTCGACGTAGCCTTCGACTTCCCACGCAGAGCGCCCGATAAAGAGCCCATCAATATGTGGGCATTGGATCAATTCTTCGCAATTGGCTGGGTTGACCGACCCGCCGTAAAGGCAGGGAACCTTTCGGTCCAGTATATCCTGCGCGACCTCGATGATTTCGGCTTGCCGTGCGTCGGCATATTCCGACGTGGCGGGAATACCGTTGACCCCAATGGCCCAAACTGGTTCGTAGGCGAGCAGAATGGGGGAGGATTTTTGCTCGGCATTCAATTTGCCCAGGGCGCCTCGCACCTGCGCCTCAAGGACCTCACGCGCCAGGCCTGCCTCGCGCTGTTGCAATGTTTCTCCGATACAGATCAGCGGGATCAATCCGTGCCGCACCGCAGCTTCGGTTTTCAATCCAACGGCTTCGTCGGTTTCTCCAAAGTGTTCGCGTCTTTCAGAGTGCCCCAGTTCCACGAGGTCCAAGCCGCAATCTGTTAGCATCAGAGGGGAAATCTCGCCGGTCCAGGCACCTTGATCGGCCCAATGCATGTTTTGCGCACCAACCTTGACGGACGTATCGGAGAGGATTTTCTGCACGTCCCGCACCGCTGTGAAGGGGGGGATCACGAAACGCTGAATGCGCGCGTCGCGCGCGACGTCTGCCTTGGCCAATTCGCGGGCAAAAACCTGCGCCTCGGCCAGTGTCTTGTTCATTTTCCAACTTGTGCCGATCCAGAACTTGGCTTGGTTCATATTTCTGCCTCTTGCGTGTTTGAAATAGTCAGGACAATCCCTGCGAGACTCAAGGCGGCGCAGGCTTCGGGCCCGGGAGAACGGTCTGTGATGATGTGTTCAAATTCGGAGAGGGCGGCCAGCTTGTGCAGTGCGGCCTGTCCGAAACGTGTATGATTTACGAGCAGACAGCGGGTCGTCGCCTGCGCCATCATGGCGCGTTTGGCGCGCATCACGCTGTCATCCATATGAAAAACTTCGAGACCGGACACGGCGGGCGAAGAGATGAAGGCTATGTCCGCTCGCAGGCCCGCCAGCGCGTCCTCAGTGACTTTTCCCAAATATGCATTGAACTTGGCCGAATACACACCGCCAAGTGCTATCATCGTGATCCCAACTTCGCCGCGCAAGGTGTCGATCACGGCAGCATTGTTGGTGATCACCGTCAAAGGCCGCTTCGCTACGGTTTTTTGCCCAAGGACAGCTGCCATGGAGCCGTCATTTATCATGACAGTCATTCCCGGTTCGATCAGGTCCAGGGCGGCGTCGGCGATCGAAGATTTTACTTCGGCGCCCTGACGTTCTCGAAAACGATAATCGCTTTCAAACTGGTTGCCTGACTGAATCGTCGCTCCACCGCGCACTTTGCGCAAAAGCCCGGCACTTTCAAGCTCATCCAGATCGCGGTGGATCGTCATTTTGGACACGTCGAAATGCAAGGCAAGCCGGTCAAGCTCAACTTCTCCCTGGGCCACCAACAGGTCCATGATCGCTTGTTGCCGTTCATCTCGTTTCACATCGCCGCCTCCAGAAAGTAACATCTCATATCACAAATGTTACGTCAATAATGTGATAATGTGATTTTTTGTTGTTATATCTTGATGTGTGAGGTAGTTTGTCGCAACTGAAGGAGGAATTCATGCCAAGCGAATTGCAGCTCCAAGCCCTTTCTGGAAGGCATTCGCCCGGCACGCTGACCTTCGCGCTCGCCAACGGCATCCGTGCGCTGCGTATAGATGCGGTGGAGGCTGCAAATTCCAGTCACCCAGGTGCGCCAATGAGCATCTCCGATGCCTGAAGTGGAGGTCTTACACCTTTCCTCTGACGATGTGGTGCGCGGTCCCACGCTCGCGGCACATCTAACTGCTTGGGCTGGCGTGGATGGTAACCGGCAAGCCCTTGCGGCTCTTATAGGCGGGATTGCGGAGGCATGCATTCCATTAGCGGCCCGCCTTGCACAAGGGAGGCTTACCGGCGACCCAAGCGCCGTCATTGGGACCAACCAGTCTGGCGACAAGCAAAAGGCGCTCGATGTTGCTGCCCATGATCACTTTTTAGACGCCTTGTGCAGTCTGTCTGTGGCCAATTTTCTGTCCGAAGAGGCTGAAGAGGTCATAAGTATTGACCCAAAAGGTCATTTTGATGTGGCGATTGATCCCATCGACGGTTCCAGCAATATCGGGATTGGCGCGCCGTTGGGTGTCCTGTTTTGCGTCTTTCCTGCGGGCGAAAGCTTTCTGCGTAAGGGCAGGGAAATTATCGCAGCGGGTTATGTTTCCTTTGGTCATAGTATTGATTTTGGCTTCAGTGTCGGATCCGGTGTGGCGATTGCGACATTTGACCGGGAATCGGGGGCGTTCATCCTGGACGAAGACAGCGTCACCATCGCGGATGCCTGCACCTCCATCGCTTTCAACCCATCACACCAAAGGCGCTGGACACCGGATCTCAGACGATATGTCGACGATCTGTTTTTGGGTGAAGACGGACCGAGAGCCCAGGATTTCAACATGCGCTGGATTGCAGCCGCCGTGGGTGATTTGCACCGCATTTTACGACGTGGTGGATTCTTCATGTATCCTGGTGACAGCCGCCCGGGACACGAGAACGGCTTTCTGCGTCTGGCCTATGAAGCGTTTCCAATTGCCTACCTGATTGAGCAGGCAGGTGGTGCCGCAACCAATGGCTCACGCCCGATACTCGACCTGATCCCGAACAGTCCACACGAACGGGTTCCGCTGTTTTTCGGCGCCAAGTCTGAAGTTTCCAAGCTCCACGACTATCTCATACAATCCGACACGTAGAAGACCCTCAAATCGGGCATTGTCCCTGGCCAAAGATTTGGCCACCAAGGGAAAGATGATTTGATGAGAGCGAGCTGCCTCGACCTTTGTTCAGGGGTTCACTTCGACACAAGCGCCTTGGCCGTGCGCTCATCAGTGACGAGACCTGACAATTGGCCGCTTTTGAGGATTGCCCGAAGCGGCTTGATTTTTTCTGGTCCACCCGCAACAGCGATGATGCGATCCTTTCGACCTTCACCGAGTGACACTGCGAGTGTCCGTGATGTAAGCGGCGTTTCCAAAGCCTGACCATCGCCATCAAAGAAATGGCCAAGCATTTCGGCGACACCGCCAGCGCGTGAAATCGCTTCGATTTCCGAGGGCTCGATCATCCCGGAGGTTACAAGCTGGGTTTCGGCTTCGACCGTCCCAATGCCTACGATCTTGAGGGGCGCGTTCTTCGCCAGTTGGAACACTTCCTTGACGCCGCGTTGCGCCAGTAGAACTTCGCGATCTTCAGTGGTATTGGCAAAGAATGGCACCGGCATCACATATGCCCGAGCGCCTGTTTTCTCCGCGAGCATGTGTATCACGTCATGCGGGTTTGCTGCAAAGTTGCGTGTGAGCCCGCCAAGAAGCGAGACGAAACTGAGGCCGCTGGTCTTAAAGCGTGGCATGGCGCGAACCGCTTCAGCCAAGGTGCGCCCGTGACCGATGCCAATCGTCAGTTCCTCTCCGCTTTCGAGCCATCGCCGCAGGCGCGCAGCCCCTGCCAGTCCAAGCGTACGCAGCGGTAGCCCTTCTTCTTCCAAATCAGGCGCGATCTCGCAGGTATCTAATCCGAAGCGCTCGCACATGGCCTCTTCAAGCTCGATGCATTCGATGATTTCGCCTTCGATGCTGACTTTGACAGCGCCTTCTGCAACGGCGCGCGCAATCAGGCGATGTGCCTTGACCGATGGAACTCCTATGCGCTTGGCAACTTCGGCTTGTCGCAAACCGCCGACATAGTGCAGCCATGCCGCACGTATTGCCAAAGAGTATTCTTCATCTCCTGACAAACGATCCTTGGCCATTGTGGTGCCTCCTTGTTCAGGCATTTGGCGCACAAATTCTGTGCTTCCAATCCGTTGCTCGGCGCTTCTATGTAAGCGCTCGACTTGGTGTGCGAAGCAAGTGTTGTTGAGCTTGCATGTTAGGCTGTTGACGACCAGAGACGTCGGGGGAACTAGACATTCAGGTCCTGAACCCCGCTGTCAATGTGGGGTGCCCAGAATG
>CAZOCA010000287.1:0-259 GCA_964578105.1 uncultured Pararhizobium sp. | reverse complement strand
TCCTTGAACGACAATTCAAGGCAGATTTCATTGTCTTTGGCACCACCATCGGCAAATGCCTTGAGAAGAGGCTCGGGCTGAATCGCGCCTTTGGCGTTGAAAGCAGTCGTGAAGGGGCGGTGGCCAGACTTGTCCGTCATCGATTGTTTGATGTGGATGATCGGGCTGACCTTCGGCACGGCCCGTGCCCATGCGTAGGGATCGGTGTCTTCAGCGTTGGTTGACGTAACGTCACCATGGTCGATATCTGCCATCATCC
>CAZOCA010000286.1:0-5249 GCA_964578105.1 uncultured Pararhizobium sp. | reverse complement strand
GCTCATCCATCGCGAACACCGCGTCCTCAAACTCGGGGGCCATTACCCCGCGACCGAAAAACCCGGTTTCTCCGCCGTCCGTGCGGGAACCGATGTCATCGGAGTTTTCGCGCGCAATTGTTTCAAAATCCTCGCCGGCCAACGCCTGCTCGCGCAGCTTCAGTGCTTTTTCTTTCGCGTTGTTAACTTCTTCGTCGCTGGCGTCACGTGGGAGCTGAATGAGAATATGATTCGCGTTACGTTGCTCGGTAGCGGTGTAATTGCCAAGGTTCGCGTCGTAGTACGCGCGCAGCTGGATATCGTCGATCGGTATCTCTGCCATCAGTTTTTCGATTGACAGATCGATGTAGGCCAGCGCTACTTTCTCCGGGATCCGATAGCGTTCGACATTTTCTTCGAAGTAAGCAGCGAGTTCCTCGGCGGTCGGCTTGACGGCGTCACGAAAAGCCTCGATTCCGATCAAGGCGAAGCCGATGTCGCGTTTCTGTTGGCGATAGGTTTCGAGCCGTTGCAACTCTTCCGCGGTGGCAAACGCGGTGGCGGCAATTCCCGCACGCAACTGGTTTACAACGAGGTCTTTGCGTACCTGTTGTTCAAAACCGATTTCGGAAAACCCGATCGATCGGATCATCTGTTTATAAAGCGAGGGAGAAAATGTTTCGCCATCGAGGAATTGCGGCGACGTGCGGATGTAATTTGCAACCTGCAGATCCGATGCGCGGATATTCGCGTCATCGACAACCTGCAGCAGCACACGTTCGTCAACCACATAATTCAACGCGTTCAGCTTCGCTTCTTCACTGCCCCACACACTCGGGTCGAACGCGTCACCAAACATCGCCTGGGCGCGTTGGCGCAGCTGCGTGAATGCACGTTGAAATTCCGTAAGCGGAACTTCATCTCCGTTCACTTCGGCGACAACGACGCTGCTTTGCGCGTCGAGGTATTGCTGGACGCCGAACAACGCGAACGTAAGGCAGATGAAAAACACGATCACGCCCATGACCAAACCTTGCGAGCGCTCGCGTATCTGCTGCAACATTACGTGACTACCTTCGAATCGATGCGGTTATCAGGGTGGGACACTAAAACGGCGCCCCGGATACGGTGCGCCGTTTTGTCGTGTCAACGTGTTATTGGCGGAGTGGACGGGACTCGAACCCGCGACCCCCGGCGTGACAGGCCGGTATTCTAACCAACTGAACTACCACTCCTAAATTGAATCATCGCTGGTGGGTGCTGAGGGGTTCGAACCCCCGACCTTCGCCTTGTAAGGGCGACGCTCTCCCAACTGAGCTAAGCACCCCAGGGAAGCGCGTCAGTTTACGGCATCCTTCAGGGCTTTTCCAGGTTTGAAACCAGGGACATTAGACGCCTTGATGTTAATCGTTTCACCTGTGCGCGGGTTACGCCCCGAACGCGCCGCGCGCTTGCGCACGCTGAACGTTCCGAATCCGACTATCGTTACCTGGTCGTCCTTTTTCAGCGCGTCGGCGATCGCGTCCGTAACAGCGTCGACCGCGCGAGCCGCGCTCGCCTTCGACAGGTCCGCGGCTTCCGCGACCGTATCGATCAATTCTGCTTTGTTCATGCGTGAGCTCCCCTAGAGTTCCTTACCCAGCGTGAGTAGGTTTTAATTAAATTGGTCGCGGTCTCAGGTAATTCCGGCCTGGTTTGAGATCGCGTCTTGTTATGCCGCCTGTCCCTGCTCGGCGCTCCCGCGCCCCGGCCGTTATACCAATCGCCCCTGAGAGCGTCAACCAATCGCGAGCGGGTGTTAATGTGGCCGTATCGAGTCCGACTCTTCGTCCGCGTCGGACTTGTCTTTCGCGATTCCTTTGCCGCCGTCTCCCGCCGGTAAGGGTTCCGGCATCCGCTGCAATGCAATCTCGAAGACCTCATCGATCCAGCGTACCGGCTTGATATCAAGACCTTGCTTGATGTTACTCGGGATTTCCTTTAGTTCGCGTTCATTCTCCACCGGGATCATCACGGTGCGTATGCCGCCGCGTAAGGCCGCGAGCAATTTCTCTTTCAGCCCGCCAATCGGTAACACTTCGCCACGTAATGTAATTTCACCGGTCATCGCAACGTCCGCCCGGACCGGTATGCCAGTGAGCGCGGACACGAGTGCCGTCGACATGCCCACCCCGGCACTCGGTCCGTCTTTCGGCGTGGCGCCTTCCGGCACGTGAAAGTGAACGTCGTATTCGCTGTAGAAATTCGGCTTGATCCCCAACGTCGCCGCTCGCGACCGCACGACGGTCATCGCGGCCTTGATCGATTCCTGCATGACATCGCCGAGTTGTCCGGTATAGGTTTCCTTGCCTTTGCCCGGCATCACGACGGCTTCGATCGTCAGCAAATCACCGCCGACTTCCGTCCATGCAAGTCCGGTAACCTGACCCACCCGGTCTTCCTCTTCCGCACGTCCGTAACGGAAGCGTTTCACCCCGAGATACTTCTCCAGCGACTTCGCGGTGACCGACAGCGGACGCCCCGGATCTTTCAGCAGGATTTGTTTCACGACTTTTCTGCACACGTTCGCGATTTCGCGCTCGAGCGAACGCACGCCGGCTTCGCGTGTGTAATAGCGAATCATGTCGCGTATCGCCGACTCCGCGATCTTGATTTCTTCCGGCTTCAAACCGTTGTTCTTGATCTGCTTCGGGATCAGGTATTTCGTTGCGATGCTGACCTTTTCATCTTCCGTGTACCCGGCGAGCCGGATCACTTCCATACGGTCGAGCAGCGGTCCGGGAATATTGAGACTGTTCGCCGTAGTGATGAACATCACCTCGGACAGGTCGTAATCGACTTCAAGGTAATGATCGGCGAACGTGTCGTTCTGTTCGGGATCGAGGACTTCAAGCAAGGCGGAAGCGGGGTCACCGCGAAAATCCATTGCCATTTTGTCGACTTCGTCGAGCAGGAACAGCGGATTGCGCGTTTCGACTTTTGCCATGTTCTGCAGAATTTTCCCCGGCAGCGATCCGACGTATGTTCGCCGGTGGCCGCGGATCTCTGCTTCGTCGCGCACACCACCGAGGGACATGCGAACAAATTTGCGATTCGTTGCCCGTGCGATCGAGCGGCCGAGCGAGGTCTTGCCAACACCGGGCGGTCCAACGAGACACAAGATCGGACCTTTCATCTTCTTCACCCGCTGCTGCACGGCGAGATATTCGAGGATCCGCTCTTTGACTTTCTCGAGGCCGTAATGATCTTCGTCGAGAATGCTTTCAGCGCGGCTCAGGTCGCGCGATACCTTGCTGCGCTTCTTCCATGGCACGCTCAATATCCAGTCGATGTAGTTACGCACGACCGTCGCTTCAGCCGACATTGGCGACATCATGCGCAGCTTCTTCAGCTCGGATTCGGCCTTTTCGCGGGCTTCCTTGTGCATGCCGGCTTTTTCGATTTTATCCGCCAGCTCGTCAAACTCGTTCGATCCGTCTTCGGACTCGCCGAGTTCGTTCTGAATCGCCTTCATCTGTTCGTTCAGATAGTACTCGCGCTGGCTTTTCTCCATCTGCTTTTTGACCCGGCCGCGCAGTCGCTTTTCAACCTGCAGCAGATCAATTTCAGACTCCATCAGACTGATCAGGTGTTCGAGCCTTTCCCGGAGATTCACGAATTCGAGGACGTCCTGCTTGTCCTGGATTTTGATCGACATGTGCGCGGCGATCGTGTCGGCGAGACGTGACGGGTCGTCGATACTCGACAACGACGAAATGATTTCCGGCGGCACCTTCTTGTTCAGTTTTACGTATTGATCAAATTGCCCCATCAGCGAACGGGTCAGTACCTCGGCCTCACGATCGGTAATCGGCTCGGGCTCGAGGTCCTGGATGCGGGCGGAGAAAAATTCGTCGGTACCGACGAATTCAACCGTGCGTGCCCGCTTTACGCCCTCGACAAGCACCTTGATCGTGCCATCCGGCAGTTTCAGCAACTGCAGAATATTCGATACGGTTCCAACGTCGTGGATATCCTCGGTGGACGGGTCATCATCGGCCGCGCTGCGTTGCGCGACGAGCAGGATCTGCTTGGCATCTTCCATTGCCGACTCAAGCGCCTTGATCGACTTTTCGCGGCCGACAAACAGCGGAATTACCATGTGCGGGTAGACGACAACGTCCCGCAACGGCAGCACGGCAAGCGTAGTGGATTCGGTGGTCATAGGCTCAAGCCTCTGAAACTGAAGTATTTGTTACGCGATCGCGCCGCCCGCGCGTGTATCGACGCGGCAGCTCTCGCGGAAGTTGCAGAAATTCCGAGGGGAAGGACCGCCGTTGCCGACCGACGGGTAGTCCGTCGCAGCGGTCACGGTCACTTCCCGGCTGGCACCCCGGTAATGGGGTGTCTCGGGTGGTTAGGTCGTCGCCGGCGGTATCGGTTCAATCCGATGCCGCCTTCGGCATGTCGGATCCTTCGTAGATGATCAGCGGCTTCGACTCGCCGCTGATCGCTCCTTCGTCAACGACGACTTTCGCCACGTTGTCGAGCGAAGGCAACTCATACATCGTATCGAGCAGGTTCTGCTCGATAATGGAGCGCAATCCACGCGCGCCGGTTTTGCGCTCAACCGCTTTGCGCGCAACGGCACGCAGCGCGTCCTCACGAAACTCGAGTTCACAGCCTTCCATCTCGAACAGGCGGCCGTATTGTTTCGTGAGGGCGTTTTTCGGCTCGGTGAGGATCTGCACGAGTTGTGTTTCCTCGAGTTCATCGAGAACCGCCACAACCGGCAGACGGCCAACGAATTCCGGGATCAGGCCATAACGGATCAGGTCTTCCGGTTCCACCTGGTGGAGCATTTCCCCGGTGGTCTTTTTGTCATCCTTGCTCTTGACCTCGGCCGAGAACCCTATCCCGCCCTTCTCCGAGCGGTCGCGGATAATTTTGTCGAGCCCGGCGAATGCGCCGCCACAAACGAACAGGATGTTGGACGTATCAACCTGGAGAAACTCCTGCTGCGGGTGTTTGCGCCCGCCCTGCGGGGGTACGGAGGCGACCGTACCTTCGATGAGTTTCAGCAGCGCCTGCTGTACGCCGTCGCCCGAGACGTCGCGGGTGATGGACGGGTTGTCGGACTTGCGCGAGATCTTGTCGATCTCGTCGATGTAGATGATGCCCTTCTGGCACCGCTCCACGTTGTAGTCCGACGCCTGGAACAGGCTCAGGATGATGTTCTCGACGTCCTCACCGACGTACCCGGCCTCGGTCAACGAGGTCGCGTCCGCGAT
>CAZOCA010000285.1:0-5264 GCA_964578105.1 uncultured Pararhizobium sp. | reverse complement strand
GCAGATAAAGTGTGGACCCCAGAATGAAGTGAACTTCCGATATGCCAACCGGGTAATGCGGCAATACCTGAAAGAACACGAAAACAATCAACGTGGCTGCAACACTGCGCATGGCCAAAGCCGACGCACCGCCATCATTACGAATCGTATCCCAAGCCATTTTGCCAACCAGCGCGGCAGCGCCTGCTGATGTAGCATAGCTCAGGGCAATTTTAGCGCCGTCAACGACGCCAGGTTCAATATGCATTTTAGTCTCCTTTGCGCACCCGCCGTGCGCCCTATGTGAATTGGTCTTGCGACCGGTTTGGATGGCAGGTTTCCTGGCTTGTGCCTTGCGCCTCACTCACCTTCCCGGCGTTAGCCAGTGGCATATCGAGTTTGGCAGTCACATACAGTTGCGGGGGCAGCCACGGATTTAATCCCGATTTGGGTAGCTCGAACCGTGTTCCCTTGTCTCATCCCGCCCGCCTATGGCGTTCGGGAACCATCGCCAACAGTCTTGGCGCAAGATGCTGTGTGAGTAAAGCGGGAAGTGCCGGAAAAACAGGCTGGAAATTTCTGTTTCCAAGGCGATTTCCATGCGCGTTGCTCACCTAACGGCTAACGCCAATGAGGTGATCACGGGTGACCATCGCCTCAAGACCATCAGCTTCCATCTGCCCAACTCCTGCAGGCGCCTGTGGAAGCACCAGATACCGCATATCCGCGTTGCTATCATGGACGATGAGCTGAACATCGTCCTCAAGATCCAGCCCAAACTCCGACAGCACAGACCGAGGTTCCCGAACTGTACGAGCCCGATAGGCCTTGGAAATATACCAGGACGGTGGCTGCCCCAGAATGGACCTTGGATAGCAGGAGCACAGGGTGCAGGTGATCAGATTGTGGATCTCGGCGGTGTTTTCCACCACCACGATCTGCGCCTCGCCCACCGCTATGCCAATCTCCTGTACAGCACTTTTTCCGTTGCTGAGCAGGCGTTGCTTGTAGTCAGCATCAGTCCATGCTTTCGCAACCACCTTGGCGCCAAGATGGATACCGGGCGATTCAAGCTTTTCGATTTCTCGGGTCACTTCCGGTGCCGTCAGCAATCCTTTGCTGATCAGCACGTCCTGCAACGCATCAATGATGATCTGGGCTTCAATATTTCCCGCATCATCTTCAATCACCAGCGCTTCATGCTCATCATGCGTGTGATCGTGGGTATGGTCGTCGTGATCTTCGTGCATATCCGCCTCTAAATCGTTTGTCCTATGGGAACCATGAAGATCCCTAATTTGCAGCCGCCAACCAGTGATCGTATATTTCAATGATCAAACGGTCCTGTGTTGGATGGTCAGATTCGTCCCACAGGGATGTTTGAGTAAATTCGACCCGGTAAAGATCAATCGCCGGTCCCGCTGTCTTGCCAATAGCCAGATCTTCGGGATTGAGATACTTGCCGCAATACTGGACGATATGGCCGCGCTTTCCCCGTACATAGACCGGAATGCGAACATGGCCACTCTTGCCAAGGTCAAGCACTTCAACCAGATCGCCAATATCAAAACGGCGAAAATTCGTCTCACTCACGGTTGGGCATTTTCAGTATCTGGTCCTGTCGCCGGTGCAGACCAGACGGCCTTTTTTCTAACGATTGCCTGATCCAGCTCATCCTGACTGATGATATCTTTTTCAATCAGAATATCGGTCATCGCTTCAAGGCGGCGGCGGTAGAATGAAAGCGCTTTGTACTTGTCTTCGCCAAAGCTCTCAAAACCGCGCCGCATCTCATCCAGCGAGACAATGCGCCGTGTGCCATCACCCAAAAGATTCCGGATAGCCTCTACCTGCTTTTCCCAGTGCAGCCAGGGCAACTCTTCCTGGGGAATGGCACCTGCCTTGTCTCCGCCAATATCATGATATCCGCGCATATCCTCTTATCCTGTCATTGTTTGCGATGTGGTAACGTCTGAAATGTGGTGATGCGTCATAGCTTTGCTTCGCGCTGGAAAATTTCCAGACATTGGCTGCGCAAAGCCACAAATTCCGGACTTACCAGCGATGTCGCGTCACGTGGCCTGACCAGTGGATTGTCCACAATCTCCGCAACCCGCGTTGGCCGGCGCGTTAACAGAATAACATTGTCAGCCATCTGAACGGCTTCTTCCAGATCATGCGAAACCAGAACCATGGTCGTTCCGGTTTTGGTGAAAATGGCCTGAAGCTTTTCCCGCATAAGCAGTGTCATTTCATAATCAAGCGCCGAGAACGGTTCATCCAGAAACAGAACTTCCGGGTCACGCACCAGCGCTCTGATAATGGAAACAGCCTGTTGTTGGCCGCCCGACAAATTATAAGGATAGGCATTGAGATCGATCTTGATGCCGAAATCCTCGATCAACTGATCAATGCGCGCAATCCGGTCCTTTTTGGCAACGCCCATCAAACGCAGCGGATAATGAAGATTATCAATCGCCCGCAGCCACGGAAAAAGCGCTTCGCGATAATTCTGGAAAACATAGGAAATTCTGGTCTGGCGAATGGTCTGTCCATCATACAGCACCTCGCCCGCATTCATCGGCATCAGCCCCGAAATCATGTTGATCAACGTGCTTTTGCCACAACCATTCGGCCCGAAAATACTGGTGAAAGAGCCGAGCGGAAGGGTCAGGTCGAAATCGTCATAGACAATTGTATCGTCAAAGGATTTCGCCAGACCCTTTATGGTCAGGTAACGCACCCGCTTCCGCGCTGCAGATTTGGACCCAGAGATGAGGCCGCTTGTTGCGGCCTCATCTTTTTGGTCAGGACTCGTCTCTGTAAGACCCTCATTCATCATGACTGCCAACGAACTCAGCTTCCGTCAAAATCGCTGAGGCTCAGCATTTTTGTTCTGACATCCATTGGCTCACTCATAACGCCTTCAGATACAAACACGTCGACAAACGCCTGATAGGAATTCAAATCCGTCTCGTTGAGATCAGTAAAGCTGCGCAGATAGGGCTTGGCCAACAGCTCCAACTGCGTGTCACGGATGGCGGTGTATTTTGGAATGATGCTTTTGTATTTGTCGAAATCAGCCATCGCCAGGGCCGTTGCTTCGTCAATAATTTCCACAATTTTCTTGGCCGTTTCCGGACGTTCCGTAATGAACTTAACGGTCAACACGGCAGCACCGGAGTAAAACGGATCAGAAATCACCTGCGCCACTGGATTGATGACCGCACGGGTCACGCCATCTGTGGAAGCGGCAATGGAACCAACCGGCTCAAGCGACAAGGTTGCATCCACGCTGCCACCCAAAACGGCAGGCACCTGCTGGGGAACGGCCAGATCAATCAGTGTCACATCCTTATCCGGGTCAAGACCGGCCGCACGCACCAGATGTTTGGTGATTGTGCGCCACTGAATGCCCGGCACATGACCAATGGTTTTACCGGAGAGATCAGCAAACGATTTGATATCGCTGCCTTCTTTGACAATGAGACCATCATTGATCAGGTCAATCTCGATGCCGCCGCCCTGAAGGCCGAACACTTTGAAGGTGCCGGGAAATTTCGATTCCGCAATCATCGCGATACCAGCTGCAGCACCTGGAGGGCCAAAATCGGCACGACCGCCAACCAGTGCATCAATGATGTGATTGGGGGATTGCATCTTGTTTGAATTCACTTTGATGCAGGCTTTTTCAAACAGGCCTTCTTCATGCGCCACATAATAGGCGGTGGTCTGCATGATTGGCAGCCAGGCCGAAGTGACCTCTTCATAGCTGTCGCAGGCAGCGATGGCAGAGCCAGTGCTGACCGCAGTCATCAGGCCGGTAAGTGCAAGATACTTTTTCAACATAGTCTTTCCTTTTATAAATTCCGGAGAGGGAGAGAGAGAACGGGAGTGAGTTTCATTTTCCGGACCAGTGGATCAGGTGTTTTTCGAGAACGAGAAAACAGACATTGAGGCCATAACCCATGCCACCTGTGACAAGGATGGAGCCATACATGTCCGTCAGATTGTAGGAGATCTGCGCATCGATAATCCGGTGGCCAAGGCCATCGGTTGCGCCAATGAACATTTCAGCAACAATGATCACGACCAGCGCCATGGAAACAGCGGTGCGCAAGCCAATGAAGGTCTGTGGCAATGTCTCAAAGAAAATCACATCGACAAAGATGCGCATGCGCGATGCGCCCATGGATTGCGCGGCTAAAATGCGTGTCTGGCGCGCATTCATCACGCCGTAAGCCACGTTGAAGACGACAACCAGCAGCGCCGCAAAAGCCGCGACTGCAATCTTGGAAAAATCACCAAGTCCAAACAGCAGCAAAAACAGCGGAAACATGGCCGTGGCGGGTGTGGAGCGGAAAAAATCGATAAGAAACTCAACCGAGCGATACACCCGGTCGCTTGCGCCCAATACAATACCCAGCGGAACGCCAACAATGGCCGCAATGGCGAACGCATAAAACACGCGGACCAGCGTAAACCAGAAATCAGTCATCACATCACCAGTGATGATATTCACACTGGTGTCAAACAGGGTCGCAAAGGGTGATGGCAGCAGGTTCTTGTCAACCAGCGTGAAGTAATACGCCACCCACCAGACAAAGATCAAAATGACCGGCCCGGTTGCATAAACAATCCAATTTTGCCGGTGGTACCAGGCAGAAAAAGCCGACAAACTCACCTCACAGCCACCTTAGTCTGGGGCCGATGAATGGCCCTGTCAGGCATGAAAGAAACTGGCGCACAAATCTGCCCTTGAATGGTTGTTTTCCCTGGTTCTGCAACCTGTTTTCGTGTGACGCGAAACGAAACAAAAGTGCCGATACAAAACCGTTGAATAACGTTAGGTGCAGTGCAGCGATGATGACCAGTGCTCCATTTGCGCCGAGTCGGTGCAAAATTTGCAACGGTCAGGTGGCGGTGCTGTGCGGGCGGGGCCTGTTTCAGGCAAAATCGCTATCAGACAGCAATCAGATGTTTGCCAAAGGCTGAAACATCCAAGTGAACCGTCGGCGCGTTGTAATCCATTTCATGCGACCGATGACGATGGCAGGTTTTTGGCCCGGCCTTCCGTCAGCTTCAGTTAAATGGGGCGCAGCAGCTTCAATATGCCTTCATCTGAATGTCTTTTCCGAGCCATCCACATTCCCTCTCTGCAGACCAGGGTCTGGACGCAGCACAATCAAAGATTGCCAGTCTCTCGGACAATAGACTATTAAGTCGACGCATATGGAGGCCACGACGTTGATTCCGTGGCGACAATAAAATGACAAAAAATGTTC
>CAZOCA010000284.1:0-5265 GCA_964578105.1 uncultured Pararhizobium sp. | reverse complement strand
CATTATCTGAAACAGCATCCCAAAGCGGCGCTTTATGTCGATTTTGGAGATTTTTTTCTGTTCCGGTTCGTGGTGGAAAATGCCTATCTCAATGGCGGTTTTGGCAAGGCCTTTGTTTTGAACGCTGATGATCTGGGATTGGTGCTGGTGGATTCTCGGAACAAGTCCGAGAATGACGCCGAAGGGCGTTGATACGGCACATGAACTTAATGGCGTTTGAAAGATTGTAGTGTAGAGAATATGCGCAACATTCTATCCCCGTCATTCTCGGACTTGTTCCGAGAATCCGTGGTACCACACTGAATTCAACCCATAAGAGTCCCGGACCCCGTCATGCAAATCCTCACCGCAGATATGCTGGAAGCATCCATCGACTGGCCATCGTTGATCGCAGCATTGCGTCATGGGCATACACTGCCAAAAGCGCTGGTCAACGATACGCTTTTGGCACAGGCTGGCCGGAAATATCTGGTGCGCTCTGCGTGGATTGAGGGTCTGGGAGCTTGTACCAAAGCG
This sequence comes from uncultured Pararhizobium sp., assembly GCA_964578105.1. Taxonomy (GTDB): domain Bacteria; phylum Pseudomonadota; class Alphaproteobacteria; order Rhizobiales. The sequence goes on along the minus strand of CAZOCA010000284.1, from coordinate 4,749 downwards.
GTTACGATCTACCCCGATAATCCATCGCAAAGCCCCGCTCTGCCATCGGTGCAGGGACAGGTTATCATGTTCAATGAGGCAACCGGCACGCCGATTGGGCTGATCGATGGCCCGGCAGAGACACGCTTGAAAACTGCCGCTGACAGCGCCCTTGGCAGCACATTGCTGTCACGTGAGAACTCCAAAACCCTGCTGATGGTGGGCGCTGGTAACATGGCAGGCCCGTTGATTGAAGCGCATTTGGCGGCGCGACCAGCGCTGGAAAAAGTACTGATCTGGAACCGATCAATGCAGCGGGCGACATTGCTTGCAACAGAGTTGCAAAGCCGAACCGGAATTACCGTGGAAGCTGTATCCGATCTGGATGCTGCTCTTCCCGAAGCGGATATTGTTTGCAGCGCGACGATGAGCGAAGAGCCGGTGATCAAAGGTGCCTTGCTGTCAGAAGGAACGCATCTGGATCTTGTGGGCGCCTTTGCGCCTGCCATGCGTGAGGCGGATGATGTGGCACTGACACGTGCGCGTTTGTTTGCTGACAGCTTTGACACGACGCTGGATCACATTGGTGAATACAAGATTCCGCTACAAAACAATATTATTCAACGCGCAGATGTGCTGGCGGATTTATATGCGCTGGTGGCCGGTGCTGAGGGGCGCATTTCCGATGCGGATATCACCCTGTTCAAGAATGGCGGTGGCGCACATCTTGATCTTATGATCTCGCACCATCTGGCCAATCGGTAGCTCCCGGATCAGAGTTTCAGGGTCATGACGACCATTGGAAATGGCAGGTCGGGCGCGAATGATACGGTCTTCTGTTCCCCCGCAATAAAACCTACACTTTCGTAAAAGGTGACGGCGGCAAGGCTGGAGAAACAGCTGAATTGCGTCACGCCAATTGCCTGCGCTGCATCGAAACAGTGCGTCATAATGGCTTTGGCCAATCCCTTTCTCAAATGATCGGGGTGGGTTGCAACATGGCGGATGTGAGCAATGCTGGCATCGCGCACTTTCGTGGTTCCTGGAACTGCAAGGGTCCAACCGCCACAGGCGACGATTTTCTCATCAATGGTCGCTGCGTAATAAGTGCCGCTGGTGAGGAGGTCTGGTTGAGCTTTTGACATAATGGGCACGGCGCGCGTGAGCGTGTCGGCATCATAAAAGCCTTGCAGCAATGTGCTGTAAGAGGCTTTGAGAATGGGCTCAATGGCGTCTTTGTCGGCGAGCGTTGTAGGGCGGATCGAAAAGCTCATTCAGACAATCTCGCAATCAGAACGACAGTGCATGCTGCTTCATATGTTCGTAAATCGGCATCGCTTCCTCAACGATGCTCTTGTGTTGGTCCGGCACATTGGGCTGTGTCCGGTCAGGCGGAGCAAAGCCGGTGGATTTGACCACACTGTCATACCAATGTGTTGCCCACACGCCATCGCTTCCGCGTTGCCCTGTTGGCCAGGATAGCATCTGCTCTGAGAATTGAATACCAAGGGCCGGGCAGAGCGCTTTCAGGGCAGCCTCCGGGTTGCTGCGTATGTCGGTGGCGTCGATGACCGGTGGTGCCTTACCGGTCAGGTCACAGACCAGATCGAACAGGGCGGCCTGTTCTGTAAAGCCGATATCAGCCAGCGAAACATCGTCGTGTTTCTGGCCGTAACTGGCAACCACACGGGCAGGATCGCGAATGAGGAATGCATTGGAAAGACCCGCAATCCATGTGCGGTCATAGGCAGGCAGCATGTGGTGCGTCATCTGCTTTTGATAGAATATCTGTTCCGGAGGCGCAGGCTGGCTGCATGCCTCCACGACCGAGCGCCAATCCGGGTCACCATGGGCAATAATGTCGTTTGCCATGGGGTGGGGCAGATTGGTGTCTTGCAGATAGGCAGCATAGAAGGGCTCGTCCCAGACGATTGTGTCGGGGCGATTTTCAAAGCTGCGCATCATGGCCGTTGACAGATTGCGCGGGCCGGACCACATGGCAATAATATGTTTTTCTGGCATAGTAGGATTCACAAGCGGTTTGATATGCCTTTCTATCATGGCAATGGCGATTGAACAGTGCTGATTGAACTTAAGCAGATAAGGGATGAAACGGGCATGGCAGGATTTTTGAAGAAATTGTTTGGCGGCGTTGATGGTGGCGGGCCTAAAGGGGCCAGCAAGCATGAGGCCGAACCGTTTGAGGACTGCCTGATTGTCCCTGCGCCGCAGAGTTCCGGTGGCACATGGCGGGTTGCCGGCACCATTACCAAAGAGATTGACGGCGAGACCCTGGAGCGCCCCTTTGTGCGGGCCGATACATTCAATAGTGAAGATGATGCGGTGAAGTTTACCCTGCAAAAGGGTCGCCAGATCATCGAACAGAACGGCAAGAGCCTGTTTTCTGACGGTGCAAAATCACGCCCCGCTTGAGGTGACTTGCTAACGCTGACGCATGTTTTCCGGCAGCCAGGTGGCAATGTCGGGAAACAGGATCAGTATGAACACCATCACCACCATAATGCCGAACATGGGCAGGGCGGCTTTGGCTATGTAGTTCATCTCGTGGTTGGTCATGCCTTGCAGCACGAACAGGTTGAAGCCGATGGGCGGGGTGATCTGCGCCATTTCCACGACCACGACAATGAAGATGCCGAACCAGATGACATCAATTCCGGCCTGACGGATCATCGGTTCCACCACGGCAATGGTCAGCACCACGCTGGAAATGCCATCCAGAAAACAGCCAATGACAATGTAGAACAGCAACAGCGCCATCAGCAGTTCAAAGCGTGATAGCTCCAGAGATGCAATGAAAGTGGCGAGCGCGCGTGGCAGGCCGGTAAAGCCCATCGACAATGACAGGAAGGCCGCACCTGCCAGAATAAGCGCAATCATGGCTGATGTGCGGGTGGCACCCAAAAGGCTTTGGCTGAAGCTGGTCCAGTTGAGCGAACCCTGCATTGTTGCCAGCGCCATGGAGCCAAGCACGCCAAAGGCTGCGGCCTCGGTGGCGGTGGCATAGCCCAGATACATGGAGCCGATCACCAGCAGAATGAGCAGGATGACCGGTATCAGAAACCGTGAGTTCTTGACCCGCTCAAGGAAGGTCATGTCCGGCTCCGGCGTTGGATCATAATCCTTGGAAAAGACACCATAAAGGCTGGCATAAGCCATGAACATCAACGCCAGAATGAGGCCTGGCACAATGCCGGCAATGAACAGTTTGGTGATGGATTCATTGATCGTCACCCCATAGACAATGAGGGTCAGCGAGGGCGGGATCATAAGCCCCAATGTGGCGGCCCCGGCCAATGTGCCGATGATCATTTTTTCGGGGTATTTGCGCGCGCGCAGTTCCGGGATCGACATTTTGCCAACGGTGGTCAGCGTGGCCGCCGAAGAGCCGGAGACGGCGGCAAAGACAGTGCAGCCAACAATATTGGTGTGCAGCAAGCCGCCAGGCAGTTTGGCCATCCAGGGCGACAGGCCCTTGAACATGTCTTCCGACAGGCGCGTTCGAAACAGGATTTCGCCCATCCATATGAACATCGGGAGAGCCGTCAGCGTCCACGATGAGGAGGCTGACCAGATGGTGGTCATCATGGCATCGCCTGCCGGGCGGGTGGTGAACAGTTCCATGCCAACAAAGGCAACGCCCAGAAGGGCCAGGCCCACCCAGACGCCGGAGCCTAAAAGCAGGAAGAGAACGAACAGAAAAACGCCAGTGGCTGCAAATTCCATGGTTTCTAATCTCCCGCCAGTGCGTCGGCGCGAATATTGTCGCGGCGGCTGATCAGCAGGGTGATCAGATTATCAATGAAGCAGATTGCCAGCAGCACGGCGCCAAAGGCGACAACGCTTTGCGGGATCCATAGTGGCGTTGCGTCCTGTCCCTGGCTGATGTCGTTGAATTTGATCGACAGGCTGACGCCGCGAATGGCGTACCAGGCCAGATAGCAGGTGGCCGCAGTGGCTATGGCCATGCACCAGACTTCGCCCCAATGGCGATAACGCCCCAGCGCGCTGAGAAACAGGCTGACCCGAATATGCGCGCCCTTGTTGAGCGCATAGGCAAAGGCCAGAAACGAAGAGGCCGCCATGAAGTAACCGGCATATTCCGCCGAGCCGGGGAAGGGGGTGCCCATCCAGCGCGCGACCATTTGTGCCACGATGATAACCAGAATCATCAACAGACATATAGCGGCCAGCATTCCGGCCCCGGTATAAAGGCCATCCAGCAGACGCCTTATTGGGTGTTTCGTCTCAGCCATAGGCCCCCGCATGAGCTTGCAATGGCTCATATTGACGTTGTTTGCACGCCAATCGCAAGGGCCGCAGCGCGCTCGCCCACATGAATGTTGGTGAATAGGGCAGGCCTGCCAAAGAAGCCTCTTCACAGGCTTTGGATTTGTGGACTATGCTTTTGTCATAAAGCCTTGCAGATGCTGTGGCACAAAGGCTGCCGAACCTATTTGAGAAACTATGAAGATCGCTGCACATCTTGCCGCGATTGCCGTTCAGTTAAATTGAAGGAGCATTTTCATGAAAACCCTACTCAGTCTCACAGCCGCCAGCGTTGTGGCGCTTTGCGGCGCGGCACAGGCGGATTATTCGCTGACTGTGCTGCACACCAATGATTTCCACTCCCGTGTGGAGCCAATCAGCAAATATGATTCCCCCTGCAGTGAAGAAGACAATACTGCGGGCGAATGCTTTGGCGGCTATGCCCGCCTTGTCACCGGTGTCGAAAAAGCGCGCGGTATGAGC
>CAZOCA010000283.1:0-5269 GCA_964578105.1 uncultured Pararhizobium sp. | reverse complement strand
GAAACCAACGGGTCGGTCGACATTACAGTCCATCTGTCAGGTGAAATCGGTGTGAAGATCACTGAAAAACTGTCATCTGTTGAAAATGGCGTGATCCAGATGGCAGATATGCTGTTGTTCCTGCAAGCTGGCGAAGCGCCGTTTCTAGGCATCGATACATTGCCATATCTCATTCAGGGACAGGATGAGATGAAAGTCTGGCTTGAAGTGGCGGGTCCGAAATATGACGAAATCTTCGCCTCAAAAAACCAGAAGGCGCTTTACTATGTGCCTTGGCCATCGCCCGGCATTTACACCAAACAAGCTGTTGTGAGTGCAGATGATATGGCTGGCCAACGCATCCGCGCGTTCAATGCAACGTCGTTCACATTCCTGGAAAAAATGGGCGCCGCACCAGTTGAGCTTCCCTTTGGCGAATTGGCTGCAGCGGTTGCAGCTGGAACAGTTGATGGGGCTGCAACGTCCACATCTACTGGTGCTAATTCAAAACTGTATCAATTCACACAGCACTTCAATCCGCTGAACTGGTCCATGTCGCCAGATGCTGTGACTGTCAATCTTGATGCGTGGAATGCGCTGAGCGATGAAGAACGCGAGACCATTCAAGGTATTGCTGACAGAATGGAAGCCGATTTCTGGGCGGCGTCTGCTGCAGAAGACACCAGCAAAACAACCATCCTGACGGAAAACGGCATGACCGTGTCCATGGCTGACGACAGTCTGAAAGCCAAAATGGCTGAAGCTGGCAAATCCATGTGGGCAGACTTCTTCAAGACTGTTCCTGAGGCGGAAGCTATTGTTGACGCCTATTCTGCCAAAGTCGGCAAATAGGTTATGAGTGCCGGGGCGCAATCCCCGGCGCATTTTTTATGATTCAGTTTCTAACCCTAAATGACCGACTATCGCGCTTTGCCGAAACCTGTGCGGTGGTGCTGATTTTTGGCTATTGCGCCTTGATGCTGACTGAAGTTGTTGCGCGCAGCCAGGCCAGCAGTCTCTCTTTTACATGGGAGTTCAGCCAATATTCGATGGCGGCAATTTTTGCACTGGCCTCAGGTCCCGCCATTCGAGCCGGTGTCCATGTGCGCATTTCTCTGTTGTCAGAGATACTTCCCATGGGCGCGCGCAAATGGCTGGATGTTCTGGCAAACATCGTGGCTCTTGCCATTGTCGCGCTGATCGTGTCCGCGCTCTGGACCAAGGTTTCAACGTCGTTTGAACGAAATATTCTTGCAACATCAGTTACAAAAAGCCCGCTCTGGATTCCGCAGGCCGTCGTGCTTTGGGGCTTCGTGCAGCTTTGGATGGACCTGCTGGCTCGGCTGATCCGCCGTGCAACGGATCGCCCTTATGAGTGGCGCAAGGCAGATGCAGATGTGGACAGCGCTGATGTTTGAGATCACGCTCGTCACACTCTTGCTTTTCGTTGCGCTGTTGGCAGGATCGGTCTGGATCGGCCTGTCGCTGTTTGCAACCGGATACATACTTCTGGCGATCTTCAAGCCGAATATTCCAATGGATATTTTTGCCAGCGGCGTTGTCTGGGGATCGATGATCCCCACACCATTACTATCGTTGCCACTGTTCATTCTGATGAGCGAAGTTCTGGTCGCTGCGGGTTTGGGGCGGTCCCTGTTTTCCGGCCTTGCACCATGGCTCGGCCGGCTACCCGGCGGGCTTTTGCATGTCAACGTCGTCGGCTCCACCCTGTTTGCCGCCGTGTCCGGTTCATCTGCTGCAACAACTGCAATCGTTGGCAAGGTCAGCCTGCCCGAGTTGCAAAAACGTGGCTATGACAGAAAACTTGCCATGGGTTCGCTGGCGGGTGCAGGCACGCTTGGATTTTTGATCCCACCCTCCATCATCATGATCATTTACGGCGTGGTGGCAGAGCAATCCATTCTGGAATTGTTCATTGCCGGTGTTGTTCCGGGCATCACGCTTGCCTTGCTTTACATGGCGTATATCGCGCTCCACCAGACCCTGACCGGAACGCAGCCCCGACAGGAAAAACCCACCGCGAAAGACCGGCTGAAGGGCCTGCGTGATATCGGTCCGGTGGCGGCGCTGATCATTGCGATCATGAGCTCGCTTTACCTTGGGCTGGCCAGCGTCAGCGAACTTGCCGCCATTGGTGTTCTGGGATCCGTGATCATTTCAATCGCGATGGGCCGGTTCAGTCTGGTTTCCATGATTGCAGCAGGCCGGCGTGCAGTGCGCACATCAGCCATGATCGGCTTGATCATCATTGGCGCGGCTTTGTTGAATTCCGCTTTTGGATTTCTCGGCATTCCCAAGGCTATTGCGGCGCAGATTGCCAGCTTTGGCCTGTCTCCCTTTGTTCTGATTGCAGTCTTGCTTGTCTTCTATGTGATCCTGGGCATGTTTCTGGATGGCACATCCATCATTGTCATGACGCTACCGATTACATTGCCCCTGGTGACGGCCTCTGGCTTTGATCCCATATGGTTCGGTATCTTTGTTGTGGTGGCGGTAGAAATCAGCCAGATCACACCGCCGATTGGTTTCAATTTATTTGTGATACAATCACAGACAGGCGAAGCAATCGGCGCGATAGCCAGAGCCGCAGCACCATTTTTTCTGATCTTGTCAGGATTTGCGTTGTTGCTGGCTGTATTCCCTGAATTGGCACTCTGGCTCCCAAGGACACTGAAATGACCGCGCTTTACCAACAGGTCTCCCAGAACATTCTGGATCAGGTGCAGTCCGGCGTCTTGCAGATTGGCGACAAATTCCCCCCGGAAGAACAATATGCTGAAGAGCTTGGCATCAGCCGATCGACGCTGCGTCTTGCCTTCGCCGAATTGGAACGTGTCGGCGTTCTGAAACGGCGCAAGCGGGCTGGAACGCAAATCGTTGCAGACCGGCCCAAACCCAAATTCACGATGAGCACAACCGGCATCTACGAGCTGTTGAGCCTTGGACGAGACACAGAGCTGACGGTAACCGGCACGCGCACTGTCCAGACGGCAGACATCCCCCTGCTGGAAGGCAATGACAGTGAAACGGGGCATTGGCTCGAGGTATCCGGCACCAGAGCACTGGCAGGCGAAACAAGGCCATTTAACGTCAATCATGTTTATGTCCCGGCGCGATATGCCGGAATTGAGCCCCTGCTTGGCGACACGGAAACATCGGTCTTTAACGCCATTGAAGTGAATTTCGGTATCTCCGTCGGGCGTGTCAGTCAGGCGGCCAAAGCAATTTCCTGCTCACCCGCTGAAGCGAAGATTCTTGGGTTGAGCAGTGGTGCACCGGTTCTGCAAATCGTTGCGCAACTCTACGAACGCAATGGTGGCCTGATGGAAGTGTCCATAGCGACGTTTGATCCGGACAGATTTCAGGTGCGTACCGACGTTGAAATCGAATAGGCACTATGCCGCTTTAAATTGGCGCCGCAGAAAAATTCGTAAACAGCGCATTCAACCGATCCGTATCGGCTTGCGTCCAGTTTTTTGGCTGAGTGACTTCGATCCACCCTTCAATGTAGTCAAGCGCATCATAGGTATGGCCATATCCCGAAGGTGTTGACGTGGCCATTGGCACGTCAAACCCGACCTGCAGGAAGGTCACCAGCGGATACCAATTGAAATATTCTGACAGATCAGCGCCGCGATCTTCTCCCAGCCAATCCGGGCGTTGCAGCGCAAGGCTAGTTGAGAAAAACACCATCGGATCGCTGGCATATTGCAAATACAACAGCCGCATCGGGCCCCAATTTGCACCCGCAGGTGTGGCAATTTTGTTCTGATTCATAAAGCGGACCAGACTGCCATCTCTGAACTCAGGCAGCTGTGCCGGGGTGTTCTCGTTTCTGCCAGCAACAAGTTGGGGCCAGATTGTGCTGGCAAAAGGCGGGCCGCTCCACAACGCACCATCAATAGGATCAGAAAACAAAGTCATCAAGTCAGCTGAAGCCTCTGATCCCAGCGCGCCAAGGCTCAGGCCGAAGAGGTAGAGTTCCGGCCGGCGGTCTTCAGGAAGCGCGGTCCAATAGGTGAAGACCGCATTGAAAAGTGCGCGCGCTGCAAGCCGCGATCTATCGGGCTCGACCATGAGGGACAACCAACTGGGCACATAGGTGTATTGGGTCGACACGATGGCCAAATCGCCGCCATGCAGATAGGCGATCGGCCGGATCGCGGCCGGATCGAGCCAACCGGTGCCGGTTGGTGTGGCAACAATCAGCACGGAACGATCAAAACCGCCCATTTTAATCAGATCCTGCAAAGCAATTGCCGCGCGTTCTTCAGAATTGTCCCCTGAATTGTAGCCCGCATAAACACGGATGGGTTCCAACGCATCACGGCCTGTAAATGCAGCAATTTCGGCCTGATCCGGCCCCTCAACCAGAAAGTCTTTGCCGTTGGCCCCAATATCATCCCAATCAACAAGTGAATTGGGACCGCCTGAGGCAAAACCATGTGTGGGTGCCTCGACACCGTCGCTGACAACACCGTCCAAGGTGGCAAATAGTGTGTCCGCAGCCAGCAAGGCGCGCTGGACGACAAAACTGTTCACCAGCGAGAAAACAAGTAACACCGCAAGGATTGATCCAAGGCCAATGGCTGTGCGGCGCGGCACAAGGCGCATCAGCAACGCAATGGCCAAATTCACCAGACGGAGCATTCCGCGCATGATCAGGATCAACAACAAAGCCACAGCCAGCGCAATGCCGGCCACTGTCCAGACATAGGCGCTTTCGACGTCGGGCATCTCCATTTTTTGACGGACTGAATTCTGCCAAACAACGCTTCGGCTAAAGGTAAAAACTGTCAACAAGCCCAAAGCGATCGTCGAAAGCCAGATTGGTATTCGCCTAAACGGGCCGGAAACTTCCTTGAATTCCAACAGCCACCAACTGAAATAAACCGCTTTGCCAACGCCATATCCAACAGCAAGAGCAACGCCGCTCAGAACGCCCTGAACCTGGGGCACACGGGGCAACAGTGACGGGGTCAGGGAGCCACACAGAAACAACAAGCCGAACAAAACGCCCAGGACTGAAAAAGACTGCAGCAGCTTTTTAGCCATTTATTGTCTCCCGTAGCTGCAACACAATTCTATTCCCAAACCATTCCTAAGCCATTCACTGGCTGATCTGGCCGGACCCTTCCCGGTTAGCTAGTCCAATGCCGTTTATAGGCAATACTGCAAGATTGAAAACGCGTCGCACAATTGCAAGTCCTGACCGACTGCTGAGAACCCTGATGCTTGCCGGTAAGCGTGCAATAGTATAGGCCGCTCT
>CAZOCA010000282.1:0-5276 GCA_964578105.1 uncultured Pararhizobium sp. | reverse complement strand
CTTGGCGGTCTTGTCGAAGGCCTCGCCGAGAGCATCGTCAATGGTGCTGCCGAGGCGATGGTATTGGCCCAGCCCGCTGACCAGCAAGATCTGGGAATGGCCGCCGGACACCAAAAGCAGCAAATACGGATAGGGCAATTGATCACTGAGACGCGCTGTCAGGGCATGACCTTCCAGATGATTGACACCCAGAAATGGCAAATCATGCGCAAGGGCAATGGATTTTGCCGCCATCAGGCCCACAATCAGGCCGCCAATCAGGCCGGGGCCGGAGGAGACGGCGAGCGCATCCAGGTCGGAAAAGTCGCTGTCTGCTTCCTTCAACGCTGCCATGATAACGCTGTCAATTGCCATCACATGGGCGCGGGCTGCAATTTCCGGCACCACGCCGCCAAAGGCTTCATGGTCCTTCTGGCTGAGAACGATATTTGAGAGAATTTGGCCCTCTGGCTGTCCGTCCGGACCAATGCTACCATCCACAATTGCAGCGGCAGTTTCATCACAACTGGTTTCAATGCCGAGAAGGCGCATGGCAAAATTCCAAAATTGCGCTTGGGGCCACTGTCACAATAGTTTATGCAACAACGCGAAAACAGTCTGCGCATGTGCGCTATCACCTAGCATTGCCCCCATGACCCTGCAAACAAAAGCTGAAACAGTTCTGAGACCAACAGGCGAAAAGCCGATACGCATCGGCACACGAGGAAGTATTCTGGCGCTGGCGCAGGCCGCTGAATTGCGCGCGCGGCTGATGGCGGCTCATGATCTGAGTGAAGACTGCTTTTCCATTGATGTGATCAGCACGGCCGGTGACCGGATTCAGGACCGGGCGCTGAACGAGCTGGGCGGCAAGGGCCTGTTTACCGAAGAAATTGAAGAGCGCCTTTTGTCTGGCGAATTGGACATGGCGGTGCATTCCTCCAAGGATATGCCAACTGTTCTGCCCGATGGGCTGGAACTTTCAACCATTTTGCCGCGCGAAGATCCGACCGATGCCTTTCTCAGCCACAAGGCCAAACGGCTGGAAGACCTGCCCCACGGCGCAGTGGTCGGGTCTGCCAGCCTGCGCCGTCAGGCCATGATCAAGCGTCAGAGGCCCGACCTGAAACTCGTCAATCTGCGCGGCAATGTGGATACACGCATACGCAAGCTGGCAGATGGTGACGTTGACGCAACCTTGCTGGCAACCGCCGGGCTGAACCGCACCGGGCTTTCTGAGCACATTACGACACGGCTTTCCACAGAGGCGTTTTTGCCCGCCGTCGGGCAGGGTGCCGTTTGCGTTGAGGTTTGCAGCAACCGAACCGGGATCAAAGATTTTCTTGCCCCAATTCATCATCACGAATCGGGACTGTGTCTGTGGGCCGAACGCGCCTTCTTGCGCGAACTGGACGGGTCCTGCCGCACACCTATTGCAGCCTTTGCCACTATAGAAGACGACATATTGTCCTTTCGCGGTATTGTGCTGTCCACCGACGGTCAGACATCCTTTGAAACCTCACGCGTTTTGAAAGCGCCTGATGTTACCAGTGCAGCGGCGCTTGGCCGAGAGGCGGGACAGAGCATCCGTGAGGAAGCGGGTGAGACCTTCCTGAAAGATATCATCCACAATCAACATGTTCTGGAAACACGATAGGCCAGGATTGTCATGGAATTTCAGGGTCAGGACAACCAGCCATTTGTCTGGGTAACAAGGCCCCGGCCCCAGGCTGACGATCACGCCAGCGCACTTGCAGCGGCTGGGCTCAGACCTTTGATCAGTCCGGTGATAAACATAAAACCGCTGCCCGTTCCTGACCTGCCGCCGCGACCGCCCATTGAGACTTCGGGCCTGATTTTCACCAGCGTCAATGGATTGCTGCATTTTCCCAAACACTGGCTGGCGGGTTATGTGAAGCATCCGGTGTTTGTCTCGGGAACCACAACGCAAAACCTCGCCCGGGACATGGGGTTTCAAAATGTGCTGTGTTCGGACCATCAAGGCAGCCACGGAATGGTTGCTTTGGTGCGCGACGGGCTGCCAAGGAATGTGGGCGCTTCTCCTGCAAATCTGCTGTACGTTGCCGGGACTTCCAGAACGCCAATTCTGGAAGAGGCGTTGTCACAGGATTTCCATCTGATGCTGAGCGAGCTATATGAAGCTGAGTTTGAACAGCGGCTTTCCGACACCACCAAAGAGGCATTTGAAAACCAACAAATTATAGCCACAACGCTGTTTTCCAGTCGCTCCGCTACGCAGGCCGCTACGTTGCTTCAGAGCCATTTTGGGGACATTGCGAAGCAAGTTCAAGATCGGCTTCTGACTGTGTGTATTTCACAGGCCGTGGCCGACCGCGCGCAGCAATCCGGGTTTAACAATATTGCTGTTGCAACCACTGAATCGGCAGATTCCATGGTTGATAAGTTAGTTAAACAACTTAATATTCACCGTAATTCATCCAATTCGATCTGAACTGCCTGGATCAGTGCTGAATCCGGGCTGACCCGCCTTGTGATACCCGATTGCAACTGCTTATATCTGCCTTATGTAGCGGTTTGGAAGCGGCAAAAATTGTCTCTTCCATCCAAAGGCAGCGCAAGAGGGACCATAGAATGGTAAAATCACCACAACGCCCGACCTCAAAGTCAAGGTCCACTAGGTCCACAGGTTCCACGCGATCCCGCACCCCGAAGGCTGCAGCAACATCGACTTCCAAACCGAACGAAACCGGTACTGGCGCCAAGTCCAACCCGGCAGGTGCCAAGACAACGTCGTCAGGTGCGGAGCCAGCTGGCGGCGCAACCAGGCTTACGCCAAAACCGACCACCATTGATCTGGAGCCAAGCGCAGTGAAGACAACGGCTGCGAGCAAACCGTCCCCGGATGTAAAGCAAGCTGCCGCCGCAGTAGCCGCGTCTGCCACAACTGGCTCGACTGGCTCGACTGGGGCCAACAGCAAAAAGACGGACACAAAACCTGCCACTGAACCGGCTACAGCGTCAGCCGCCACAGGAGCGTCAAAGCCACCACAGGCATCAAAAGCGCCGCCGTCCCGTCCGAATGTCTCCCCTTCGCGCACGCAACAGCAAAGAGGCGGTGGCACCAGTATACTAGCCATGCTTCTTGCAGGCGGTGTTGGCGGCATTATCACATTGCTGGGTGCCTATGCCGTGCTGGGGTCAGGCCTGCTGGCAACGACAGATGACAGCCGCGTTGACGCAGCGCAGACACAACTATCTGAACTGTCCGGTACTGTCAGTGGATTATCCGACCAGTCAGCGGCACTCTCTGAGAGCATCACAAACCTGAACACGCGCATTGAAACACTGGCTGAACAACCTGCCGACACAAGCGGCACTGCGGCCTTGCAAAGCGACCTTGATGCGCTTCGGGTGCAAATCGATGAAGCACTTGCCGCAGGTCAGGGCAGTCTGGAAACAGCAACTGCCACTCAGACCGAAGTGCAGACGGCGTTGACTGCTCTGAACGCTCAATTGACCAGCCTGTCTGATGAAGTGAAGTCCCAAAGTGAGACCGTGGCCGGTGAATTGTCACAGCTGGCAAATAAACAAAATGCGCTGGAAAACTCTGTTGCTGAAGGCGAAGCCGGCGAAGGCCCGGCACTGGCTGAATTGGAAGGGCGCTTAACAACGCTGTCCGATGAGATCAGCACTCAGGCCGATAAGATCAACGCTCAGGCTGAGCTGATCAGTGCACAGGCCGATCAGATCGGAGTGCAGAACACCGACATTCCAGTGCCCGTCCGCGAAGAGCTTAATGCGATGGGCGACATGGTCACAAGCCTGCAAGATCAGTTGGCGATTATGGAAACCCTGCAACTCACGGCGCAGCAGCAGCAATTGGATTTGCAATCGCTGACAGACACCGTCGAGGGTGTGGCCGGAACAGTCAAGCGCGTTGCTGGCAAGACCGACCGTTTGGAAGAAACCGTTGCCGCGCCGCCCGAAGAGCAACCTGATGCTGCAATGGATGGGGCCAGACTGGCCTATGTTCATGGAGCCCTCAATACAGCTATAGCGCAAGGCATGCCGTTCGCGGGTCTTGTGACCCAGGCACGCGCCCTGATGGCCGACAGTGGCAGCGCTGTCGAACTGCCCGAGGAATTCCTGCAGGCGGCCGAAGCGGGCCTCACGCCACTGCCTGTTCTGGCCAACCAGATTTCAGACGCACGCGCTGCCTATGATGCAAATATTTCCTCAGCTACCGCCGCCGAAGAAACCGCAGCGGATGCTGACAGTGTCACGGCCAAGGGCCTGTTTGACGGCATTATGAAAGGTGCTCAGGGTCTTGTTGTTGTGCGCGATACCAACAAGACAGAAGCGGCACCACCCGACAGCCTGTCCGCCCAGTTGGGGTCCGCAGCAGCGGCCGCCAGCGCAGGTGACCTTGCGCAATTGAGCGCGTTCTTGAATGAGATTGCCGCAAACGCTTCGGCATCGGACACTCTGCAACAATCAGTTTCGCTCTGGCAGGTCCAGACACAGCACCACCAGAGCGCAGCCGGTCTTCAGGATCAGCTTGATGCCGTTCAGCAATCAATCTGGGCTGAAACCAGCAAGGGAGATCCTTCATGATCCGCGTTTTCAGTATCGTAGCGGTCTTTCTGGCCTTCGCAGCCGGGTTTGCGTGGCTTGCCGATAATCCGGGAAATGTCCAGTTCACCTGGGCCGGGCGTGAGATTGAGACCAGTCTGATGGTCTTTGCCATCGCATTGGTGGTCCTCATGATTGTGATTGCCATTATCTGGGGCCTGTTGCGCGCAATCTGGCGCTCACCACACATGCTGAAAGGCTATTTTTCCGCGCGGCGGCGGGACAAGGGTTACAACGCTTTGTCCAATGGTCTGATCGCGGTGGGTGAAGGCGATGCAAAACGCGCCCAGAAGGCTGCCAGCAGCGCCAACAAATACCTTAATGACGCGCCGCTTGCCCTGCTGCTGAAGGCCCAGTCCGCCCAATTGGCGGGTGAACATGAGACGGCCCGCAAAACCTTCCACTCCATGATGGATGAGCCGGAAACCAAATTGCTCGGCCTGCGTGGATTGTTCATGGAAGCAGAACGCACCAATGATCCAGCTGCCGCGCTGCAACTGGCATTGAGCGCAATGGAAACAGCAGCCAAGCACCCGGCACGCCCGAATGATGGCGCCACTGTTGCCAGTTGGGCCGGACCTGCCGTGCTACGATATCAGTCGGCCGCCGAAGACTGGGATGGCGCGTTGAAAACCATTTCGGCCAATAATGCGGCCGGTCTGATCGACCGCGCAGAAGTAAAG
>CAZOCA010000281.1:0-5281 GCA_964578105.1 uncultured Pararhizobium sp. | reverse complement strand
GGACAAATTGCGCAACATTTTTGGCAATGTGGATTCGGTTTCAGGGAACTGACTGCGGTAAACCGATTAATGCCTTTCAGCTGCGCCGCTCACATGCTGGCTAAAGTGTAGTCCAGACCGCGGCGAATGTGCTGTTCCAGCGCTTTCACAGCCGTATCCGTATCCCGCCTGAGTGCCGCTTCAAACATGGTTCGATGCTCCTCCACAGCTTCTGCACCACGGGAGGTCAGTATCAGCATCTGGTATCGAAGATATTTATCATAGAGAGTCGAATGCAGCGACAACAGGTTTTGGGAATTGCATGCCTGAATAAGGGCGAGATGAAATTCCCAATCATATCGTTTCCAAAGTTCGATTTGCGATTCATCACCTGTGAGTAATAGTTGCTCCATGCGGTGCAGCTTGTGATGAGCGGCGACCAGATTGCCTTCCCATTCCGTGTCACCATTTTCAATAGATTCCCTGAGCGCAAATCCCTCAAGCAGAATTCTGAGATTTGCAATTTCGGAGAAATCTTCTTTTGACACAGGGGTCACAAAGAAACCGCGCTGTTCTTCAGCCGACACAAAACCTTCGCTTGCCAAGCGGTTCAGCGTTTCTCTCAGGGTCGAAACACTGGCCTCATAGCGGGTCTTGAGCGCATCCAGCTTTAGTTTTGAGCCTGGCGCAAGCTCGCCAAACAGGATGTCGCGCTTGATCCTTTCATAGGTATTTGACCTGACAGTGCTAATTTGCTTCGGCATTGGAGCGCTCTCAACTGGATTTGTTTTTTCAGACAATTATCATTTTGACCCATATTCAACAAGGTCTGACCCACAAACTCGCATTGTAAAAATATCATATATTATTGCAAATAACATAAACAAACCATAGCATCTGTCACATCCGTTTTTGACGGTAAGATTTGAATTGGTGGATTGCTGTATGTCTGAACACGCTCGTCTTGTTGTCGCTGGGGTTGGCCTTGTCGGCAAACGACATGTCGATGCAATCAATCAAGTCAAAACTGCCACATTAGCTGGGATTGTAGAACCAAACAGCGATGGATCGAGCTATGCTAAATCTCAGGGCGTTCCGCATTTTCATTCATTGGAAGAAATGTTTTCGGCCATCAAGCCTGATGGTGTCATTCTGGCAACCCCTACCACGCTGCACATCTCTCAGGGGAAGACTTGCATCGAAAACAGATGTGCTGCGCTGATTGAGAAACCATTGGGCACATCAGTTCACGAAGCTCAAGAATTGGTCAACATGGCCGAGGTCGCTGGCGTCCCAATTTTAGTTGGGCATCATCGCAGGCACAATCCGCTTATTCAAAAAGCGAAGGACATCATCGAAAGCGGCGAAATCGGTCAGGTCCGCGCGGTGCATTCCAATTGCTGGTTCTACAAACCTGATGATTATTTTGATGCAGCACCCTGGCGCAAGAAGCAGGGAGCTGGCCCAATATCGGTCAATCTTGTGCACGATATAGACCTCATTCGCTATCTGTGCGGCGAAGTCATCACTGTACAGGCCCAATCCGCGCCATCCTTACGTGGCTATGAAAACGAAGATGTTGCTGCAGCAGTCTTGCGCTTTGAAAATGGCGCAATTGGCACAATTACTGTGTCCGACAGCATTGTCGCACCCTGGAGTTGGGAACTCACAAGCCATGAACATCCGATCTATCCGAAAACGGCCGAAAGCAGCTATTTGATCGGGGGCTCCAATGGATCCTTATCGATCCCGGATTTGACAGTTTGGACACATCAAGCTGAGCCCAATTGGTGGAATCCGATTAGCGCAACAAGCTTGCCCTGTCAGGCCTCAGACCCATTGGTGAACCAGATAATGCACTTTTCTGACATCATACTGAACCAGGCTTTGCCGCTGGTTTCCGGCGCAGAAGGATTGAAAACGCTGCGTGTGGTCGAAGCCATCCAGTTGGCCGCTAAATCTGGCAATACGATTCAGCCGTTTGAAAGATTGGACCAACGAAGAACCGCTTAAATCGGTATGTCAATCAGCCTGAATAATATCAGATATTTTCGAAAAAATATTGCAATATCAATTTAATCGGGCAACAAATGCTCAGTTAAAAACTCAGATGGAGGAAATGAGTGATGATGAATTTGAAAAGGCTGACAGCATTGTCAGTTGCTGCGGCAGTTGGCGGATTAGCTGTCACAATGAGTATGGGCTTTGCAGCCGATAAAATCAAACTGCGTCTGGCAACTGCAGGTTCGGCCACAGATCAACGGTCTGTCGCCATGGCTGAGGTCTTTGCGCCAATGGTCGCAGAATTCGCTGATTTCCAGCCCGGCTATAACGGAACATTGTTCGCACAAGGGACAGAACTTGAAGCGATAAGCCGTGGCAATCTTGAAATGTCCATCGCGTCGGCTCAGGAAATGGCACAGTTTTTCCCGGAATTTTCGATCTTCGCTACCGGATATGTCCATCAAGATGCCGACCATCAGGTCAAAGTTTTCAACGACCCTCTTATGGACTCGTTCAAGAAGACGGCTGAAGATGAGTTGGGTGTGAAACTGTTGTCGGTGATGTATCTTGGTCGCCGCCAGGTCAATCTTCGCCAAACAAAAGAAGAGCTTACTGTCACAACCCCTGCAGATTTGAACGGTGTAAATTTGCGCATGCCCGGTACTGATGCCTGGCAGTTCCTTGGAAAAGCCTTGGGAGCGTCCCCAACACCAATGTCGTTTACTGAAGTCTACACAGCCCTGTCGACCGGTGCAGTGGATGGACAGGACAACCCACTTCCAACAGTGGTGGATGCAAAGTTCTATGAGGTTACAAACCAAATCGTTTTGACCTCGCACCTTGTCGATCTCAACTACATCGCATTTTCCAAGCAGGTTTGGGACGCGTTGACACCAGAGCAACAGGCAACAGTCCAAAAAGCAGCAGACGCAGCTGCGGAATCTGGACGCCAGAAACAACTGGAAAAAGAAGAAAGCCTGGTTTCATTCCTGAAAGAACAGGGCATGGAAATCTATGAGCCCGATCTGGACGCTTTCCGCAGCCATGTTCAGGCTCAATATGTTGGCAGCGAGTTTGCAGCAAGCTGGCCGGATGGTGTATTGGAAAAAATCAACGCACTTGGAAACTGAGCAGCCCGGTTTTAAGACCTTGGGGGGAGCAATAGGCCATTTCTAAATGGATCACCAAAGGCTCTGAATTCATCGCCGCCACATTGCTGGCGGCGATGTTTGTTACCTTTCTCATACAAATATTCTCGCGCTATGTGATGTTGCAGCCCTTTGGCTGGACCCTGGAACTGTGTCTTATCCTTTGGGTTTGGATCGTGTTTTTTGGCTGTGCATTTCTGGTCCGCGAAAGCGACCACGTAAAATTTGATGTTTTCTATCTCTCTGCGCCGCGCTCGACGCAAAGGGTCATGGCGTTGATTACCGCCTTTGCCATTGTTGTGGGCATGGCATGGGCATTCCTGCCAACCTGGGACTACATCGATTGGATGAAAATTCGGAAGACGACGACCGTCAAAAATCCGTTCTCGGGTCAGAAGATTCCGCTCCGCACCATTTTCTCGATCTACGCAATTTTCATGCTGGCCGTCATCGTTCGATATGCCTGGCAGTTTATCGACCTCTTGCGCAAAGGCCCAAAGGCTGACGCAACTGAAAGTCCGGAGCCCGGCAAGCCAGATGGCCCAGATGGCCCAGATGGCAAGGTGCATTCGTGAGTTTCGAACTGGCGGCCTGCCTTGTCGCTCTGTTCGGATTGGCGGGCATCGGCACCCCCATCGGCTATTCGATCATGTTGGCGTCTATCGTCTATCTCGGCTTTGCTGATTTGGATGTTGCACTAGCAGGGGAAAAGATCCTGCAGGGTCTTTATAAGAGCTTTGTCCTATTGGCGGTGCCACTTTTCATCGTGGCCGCCAATATCATGAATGCCGGGACAATTTCCGACCGTCTTCTGAATTTTTGCATTGCGCTTGTTGGCAGGTTCCGAGGGGGATTGGGCCATGTAAACGTCGTTGCATCGCTGATTTTTTCCGGAATGTCCGGCTCAGCGGTCGCAGACGCTGCGGGAATCGGAAAAATCATTATCGGAATGATGACCAAAGACAACCGGTTTAGTCCGGGCTATGCGGCTGCAATTACGGCCGCCTCAGCAACAATTGGTCCAATTATTCCGCCATCGATTCCCATGGTGCTTTACGCATTGATATCCAACAGTTCCATTGGCGCCCTCTTCCTGGCAGGCATTGTACCCGGCCTCGTAATGGGGGCTGTGCTGATGATGATGAATGCAGCAATTTCCAAAAAACGTGGATTTGCCATGGAAACGCCAGTGCCATTGCGCAAACTTCCACGCGCGACGGCAAATGCTTTTCCAGCACTGCTTATGCCGGTCATCCTGCTCTATGGAATTTACGGTGGTGTCACGACACCGACTGAGGCAGCAGCCGTAGCGGCATTTTATGCATTGCTCCTGGCGGGTCTGTTTTACCGGGCATTGTCACTCAAAGCGCTCTATTATATTTTTGTCGAAAGCGCCCGATCCTCCGCAGCGGTCGGCGTGGTCATTGGCGGTGCCTTGATCCTCAACTTCATTGTTGTTTCTGAAAACATTCCAGGCGTGATGTCTGAATGGCTGACAGATCTCCAGATACACCCACTGCTCTTTCTCTTCGGTGTAAATGTCCTGATTTTGCTGCTGGGATGTGTCCTGGATGCGACCACGATCATCCTTGTTATCGTGCCGTTGTTCATTCCCGCTTGCAAAGAGCTTGGCATTGATCTTGTGCATTTTGGCGTATTGGTTGTTGTCAATTCCATGATCGGTCTCATCACACCGCCCTATGGAATCCTGCTCTTTGTCATAAATGCGGTGACTGGAATTCCGCTCAGAGAAATCATCTCGGAAATTTGGGCCTTTCTGGCTGTATTGATTGCGGCATTGACGTTGATGATCCTCTTTCCCGATTTGGTTTTGTTCCTGCCCAAATTATTCGGATATCTGGGATAAATTGCGATGACACCCGCCTCGATGCCGAGGATTGGGTCACAACAAAGGCTTTTTTCATGACTGGTTTGCAACATCCTTTTACCCGCCTTGCCGCGGCTTTGCCCACACCGGTTGATGAAAGCGGAAACATCATAATTTCACTCCTGATCGAGCATGCAAATACAATGTTGCAAGCAGGCTGCGACAGCATCGTGCCATTTGGAACCACCGGAGAAGGTGCATCTTTTCCATCTGTCACCCGCAGACACATGGTCGAAGCAATGGGCCAGGGAGGGATGAACCC
>CAZOCA010000280.1:0-5284 GCA_964578105.1 uncultured Pararhizobium sp. | reverse complement strand
TCCACCTTCAAAGCCTACCGATACCCATCGGCGGGCTTTCTTCTTTTGGGGCAAGGCTTCAGTATAAAAGCCGGACGAGCGCCAGCGTAATAATTGGAAAGCTCAGCAAAATTCCGACCCGCACGATATCGGTCAGCACAAATGGCAAGACGCCGCGATAGGTCACAGACATCGGCGTTCCCTTGTCCATGGAATTGATGACAAACAGATTCATGCCCACGGGCGGCGTGATCAGTCCAACCTCCACCACAATCAGCACCAGAATGCCGAACCAAAGGGCAAATTCTTCGGTGGTCATGCCGAAATCCAGCCCCGACACAATCGGAAAGAAAATCGGAACTGTGAGCAGGATCATCGACAGGGAATCCATCACGCAGCCAAACAACAGATAAAGCACCAATATGCTCAGCAAAATGGCCCAGGCATTAATGTCCTGTTCCAGCACATAATTTGCCAATTCCTGTGGCACCTGAGACAGGGCCAGAAACCCGTTAAACACGGCTGCACCCAGAATGATGAAGAACACCATGCCGGTTGCAGAGGCCGTCGCCAGAATTGCACCCTTGAGCGTCTTGAAGGTCAATCCACCGTTAAAGAAAGCAATCAACCCCGTGCCAAAAGCCCCGACAGCTGCAGCCTCCGTCGGCGTGAAGACGCCCAGATAGATGCCACCAACCACAGCCAGAAACACCAGCAGAGCCGGCCAGACAGGCACCAGCGCCTTGAAACGGGCGCCATAGGCCATCCGGTCCCGAACACCTCCGGATGTTGGATCAACGCGCACATAAATCGCAATGGCAATCATATAGCCCAGCGCTGCCAAAATGCCGGGAATGAAGGCTGCAACAAAGAGCTTGGCGATGTTCTGCTCGGTCAAAATGGCATAGATCACCAAAATGACAGAAGGAGGAATGAGAATGCCCAGCGTGCCACCGGCAGCCAGGGCTCCGGTCGACAGCGCGGGCGAATAGCCATAGCGTTTCAGTTCAGGCAGAGCGACCTGCCCCATTGTGGCAGCCGTTGCCAGAGATGACCCGCAAATGGCACCAAACCCCGCACAAGCACCAATCGCCGCCATGGCCACACCGCCTTTGCGATGCCCAAGCCAGGCTTCTGCGGCCTTGAACAGAGCCGTAGACAGCCCGCCCAGCGTTGCAAACTGCCCCATCAGCAAAAACAGCGGAATGATGGACAGGGAGTAGCTGGAAAACGTGCCATAGGTCTGGTTCTTCAGCTGGGCAAACGCCATCAGCGTGGTTCCATTAATGGCATAGCTGCCACCCAGCCCGACCAGCAGCATGGACAGGCCAATGGGCACTCGCAAAAAAATGAGGCCAAGGAGCACGGGAAACGACCACAATCCAATTTCAAAACTGCTCACGCTGGCGCCTCCGAACGCACCATCTGCCTGAGACTGCGCAACAGACAAAACCCTGCAATAAGCACAAAGACCAGCGCGCCAGCCAGCGATGCGGCATAGGCCCACCACAGCGGAAACTGAAGAATGAAAGTGGTCTCTCCATAACGGGTTTTGTCGAGCGTACCCAGATAATGCTGCCGGAACAGCAGCACGGCCACGCCAAACATCAGCAACTCAATCGTCACATCCAGCACCTGGTTGATACGCGTTGGCAGAAACTGGGTCAGTATTTCCACACTTGCATGCCCTCGATTAATCTGACACCAGGGCAAGAAGCTAAATATGGCAAAGGCCACACCGGCTTCCACCAACTCAAAATCACCCGGGACCGGGCCAAATCCGAAAGGAATCAGGGCGCGGCCGCTGACGCTGGCCACGGTCAGAAGCGTCAGCAGAATGAGCACAAAACCACCCAACAGGGCAAAGACGAAACTCAGAGTGTGAGCTGCTCGGTTCACAGCAGAATACATAGTCAGATCACTTCTGCTAGAGCAGGATCAATTATTGGCGGCTTGGCATTCAACGCGTCAATACTGAGACCCGTGAGGGTTTTGTAATGCGCCGCATGATCTTGCAACTCCGCATTGGATATAACAAGTTCGGGCTTTAAATTCTTACCTTTGCTGCGCTGCTCGACCAACTCCATGATCTGGTCCGGACCATTGCCACGATTGGCGAGCACGATGGCGTTGGTTGCGGGGCGTCGCGCCGCTTCATAGGCGACCAGCGCATCTTCACACGCCCCACGCTGTTTCAGCATCAACCCAAGAACCCGGGCATCAATAATGGCCTGCGAAGCGCCATTGGAGCCGATTGGATACATGGCATGTGCCGCATCCCCCATCAGCGTTGCCCGGCCAAAGGTCCATTTCGGCAGTGGATCACGGTCGACCATGGGATATTCCAGAATTTCCTGGGCTCCACGGATCAAGGCGGGTGCGTCAAGCCAGTCAAAGGCCCAGCTTTCAAAGGCCGGCAGGAAATCCGCCGGATTGCCGGCTCGGTTCCAGTCCTCCTTGCGCCAGGCCTGATCCGGCGCAAACTTCAACTCGGCGATCCAGTTGATCAGCGCCATTCCGGTTGCCGGGTCAGCTTTGCTGATGGGATAAGTGACAAATTTCTGATGTTCATGACCAGCCATGGCCATTGTGGCACCGTCCAGAAATGGCCGTGCGATACTGGTGCCGCGCCACAGCACAGCACCGCCCCAGATTGGCGGACCTTCGCCGGAAAAGAATTGACCACGCAAAGCAGAATGAATGCCGTCAGCGCCAATCAGAACGCTGCCACGCTCCTGCCATTGCGCCCCATCTGCTGACCGGAAATGGGCTGTCACACCATCCTCTTCCTGATCGCATCCTATCAGGCTCGCATCGGTGACGATGGCCTCGGTTCCCACTCGCTCAAGCACGGTATCAAAAAGCAAGCGCTGCAAATGGCCACGATGAATGGAGTATTGCGGCCAATTATTACCTGCCGCCATGCCGCGTGGTTCAGCCCAGATCAGCTGCCCGTATTTGGTGAAATAGGCCACCTGCGACGTGCGCAAGCCAAGCGCATCCAGTTCTGGCTCAAGGCCAAGATCAAACAGCTCGCGCACGCAATTGGGCTGCAGATTGATGCCAACACCCAGAGCCTGGATGGATTGGCTGCGTTCAAAAATGCGAATTGGCAGCCCAAGCTGATGGCAGGTCAGGGCAAGCGACAGGCCAGCAATACCAGCACCGGCAATCAGAATTGTCATAGCAGGGCCATCATAGCAGGACGGGTATCAATGCACCCGCCCTGGCAAAAGAGTGACTACATGGAATTTTTTTCAATAAGTCCCTTGGCCTTGTCCAACAGAGCCTGACCATCAATGCCTTTTTCATCCATTTCGGAAATCCAGCGCGCAACAACAGCTTCTGCCGCTGTCTGCCAGCCTGCAAGCGCATCACCGTCAATCACAACAATTGCATTGTCAGAATCTTCCGCAATTTTACGACCGGGTGCATCATATTCCTGCATGAGACGGCCAGCCATTGCTGAAAATTCCAAGCCGGTATTCTCATCGAGAATCGCCTTCAGATCATCCGGCATAGCCTCATAACGCTGCTTGTTCATGGCCAGAACGAATGTGGCTGTGTAAAGCGCATGATCGCCGCCAAACTCTGTGTGCGTATCAACAAGTTCAGCGATTTTCAGTGCAGGCGCCACTTCCCAGGGAATGACCGCACCGTCAATCACGCCCTTGGACAGCGCTTCGGGAATGGCAGGAACCGGCATACCCACAGGCGTTGCTCCGGCCTCTTTCAGCATATCATTGATAACCCGTGTCGGGCCGCGCAGTTTCTTGCCGCTCATATCTGCCAGGCTGCGTACGCCATCGCCCTTGGAATGAATAACGCCGGGACCATGGACCCAGGCACCCAGGATTTTGAAATCCTTGAAATCCGCGTCTTTCATCTCGTCATCAAAAAGCTGCCAATAGGCACGCGAGGCAGCTTCCGCATTTGTCATCATGAAAGGCAGTTCAAAAACCTCAGCGCGCGGAAAGCGGCCCGGGGAATAACCCGGCAGGGTCCAGACAATATCAACTACACCATCTCGCGCCTGATCGATCAGTTGGGGCGGTGTACCACCCAGAGCCATTGCGGAGAAAATATCAATTTTGATACGCCCCTGGGAGGCTTTTTCCACGCGCTCTGCCCATGGAAACAGAATCTGCTTCGGCACATTGGCCTGCGGTGGCAAAAACTGATGCATCCGCAACGTTACATCCTGCGCAAAGCTGGCAGATGAAACGACACCAAGGCCCGCAACAGCCATGGCCGCGGCACCCAGAGAATTAATCAAAAATCGGCGGTTCAACATTAAGTGTCCTCCTCAGTATTGTCTGACTTTGGGGCAGTTGGAGAATCTCCGATCCACCCATTATTTTTACATCCCAATTCCGGCAATCCAGTTTCAGAAATTTGATTCGCATTTTCAGGACAATGCGTCTCAAGACATTGATTCACGGTAACATGGCAGCAGTTTATGTAACTATCCAGCGCTTTGTATTCCGCCTTGCATGTCCAGCTTACGGGCAAAAACTCATGAAGACAAAAACGCACGAAGTCTTTATCACAATGGCAATCCACCGCCTTCCTTGATGGTCTCAAGCACAATCGCCGTTTTGACGTTTTGCACGCTCTCATGCGGCAGCAGATACTCATTCACGAAGATTGACAGGCCTTTGAGATCCTTGGTGATGACTTTCAGCATATAGTCCATTTCGCCGGTCAGCGCATAGGCATCCATAACCTCCGGCAATTCCCTGATCAATTTGGTAAATTGCCTGGCATTGTCGCGGTTATGGGTTGATAGCGTAACAGAAATCAGATTGACCAGACCAAAGCCCAACCGTTCCCGGTCCAGCGCTGCATGATAGGCCCTGATCCAGCCGCCCTCCTCCAGCCGCACCCGTCGGCGCGCGCATTGAGATGCCGAAAGATTTACCGTATCCGACAAGTCGGCATTGGACATACGCCCGTCATCCTGCAGCGCTGACAGTATTTTTCGGTCAAATTCGTCGATGCTTGTTTCCTGCATAAACTTCCAAAATTTGCGTTGATCTGGCCACATACTAACGAAGATTGGCGCAGATTGCGACATCTACGCGCAAGAAATGCGTTATAATTGGCGTTACAAACAGGAGAAAACATATGGGACCCTTTCCGCACGATGGTGTCGCCGAAATCAGCGCAGACAATCCCGCAGGAACCGACGGTTTTGAATTCGTCGAATTCGCGCATGAAGATTCAACCGTTCTGGAAGATCTGTTTGCAAAAATGGGCTACGCCAAAGTTGCGCGCCACAAAACAAAAGCAATCAGTCTGTGGC
>CAZOCA010000279.1:0-5290 GCA_964578105.1 uncultured Pararhizobium sp. | reverse complement strand
CATTGGAACAGTCCAAGTAATTCGCCGAAAACCCACCAGATTGGGCCGAACCAAAGATGATCTGTCTAACCGAATCATGCCTACAAGAAGACTAATCTCTCACGCAGCCGAAAACCTACCTATATAAATCAATGGGTTATTTGGGGGTATTATTTTTGAAGGGACTTCCGCTACCAAATTTCTCCATAGTTTTAATATGCTAGAAAGATTCCTACCCCCAACCATAGGGAATGGGTCGCAGGATTTAGGATGAATTTATCAAGCGAAGATCATCAAAAGATAACTGAGTGGGCAAAGGATCACCCTGACATCAAGTGCATCTATCTTTATGGAAGCAGGGCTCGGGGAGACAATCGACCTGATAGCGACATAGATTTAGCGGTTGAGATGAAGCCAAATGACGAAGAATCCATCTATACAACCTGGATCTACTGGCATCGCGATTATCTCCAAGCACCTGACCTACATCTCACGCATGAGGTTCAGTTGGAATGGTATGAGAAGAACGCTGGTCTGGAGAAAGTCGGACCAGGGGTAGAAAAGGATGGTTTGCTCATTTACCCTGAGAGTGTCCAGCAATAGGCAAGATGCATATGCGACTTTGCGCTGTGCGGGTTCTGGGCGGCTATTGCAGACGAGGGTGTTGTGCTGCGGCCCAAAAAACAATACCGATTTAAATACACTTCAACGGTCATGTGGTTTTCGAACCGCCTCACGTGGCTGCGTTTTTCCAAGGCATTTGCGCCAATTTTCGGCCAACGCATCGCCAGGTCATACAACACCTGATAAACTCTATAGGGACGTCGAAACACGACCGGCCAAGTTCCGATCGCGAGCGACCCTCAAAGGGGAATGAGCCATGAACTGGGACGAGTTTGCGGGCTGGAGCAAGCAGATCGCCGATTGGGGCGCGCGATATCACAAAACTCTGCGCGACCGGCCTGTGCGTGCGCAAACCAAGCCCGGAGACATTGCAGCCCAGTTACCCAAATCTCCGCCGCATCAGCCAGAAGATATGGCGACCATCCTGCGTGATTTTGATACCATCATCATGCCTGGCATGACCCATTGGCAGCACCCAAGGTTTTTTGCTTACTTCCCGGCCAATGCCGCACCACCGTCGATGCTGGCTGAGCAGCTTGTGACCACGGTCGCCGCGCAATGCATGCTGTGGCAGACCTCTCCCGCGGCGACCGAGCTTGAGGAGGTCATGGTAGATTGGTCGCGACAGGCACTTGGTCTGCCTGATAGGATGACCGGTGTGATACAGGACAGCGCATCGTCCGCCACGCTTTCTGCGGTTCTGACAATGCGGGAAAGGGCCACCGAATATGCGAGCAACCGGACGGGTCTTTCAGGCAGGGGACACTTGCGTATCTATTGTTCCGATCAGGTCCATTCCTCAATTGATCGGGCCTGCTGGGTGTCCGGTATTGGTCAGGACAACCTCATCAAAATCACCGACACCGGTCCGCAATACGGGATGGCTGCGTCGACGCTTGATGCGGCGATCAAGGCGGATTTAGCCGAGGGTCATACCCCTGCCGGGATTATCGCCATTACCGGAGGAACGGGTGTCGGGGGCTCTGACGACCTTGCCGCGATCCTTGAGGTATCGCGCGCCCATGACCTCTACACGCACCTTGATGCCGCGTGGGCCGGAGCCGCAATGATCTGCCCCGAATTTCGGAAGCGTTTTTGGCAGGGCGTCGAAGGTTTCGATAGCATCGTTTTTAACCCCCACAAATGGCTGGGCGCGCAGTTCGATTGTTCGGTCCAGTTCCTGCGCGATGCGACGCCGCAGCTTAACACGCTGAAAATTGAGCCTGAATACCTTCAGACCAGCGGCGATGTGGTGACTAACTATTCAGAATGGACCATCCCGCTTGGCCGTCGCTTTCGCGCGCTCAAGCTGTGGTTCCTGATCCGCTCCTATGGGCTGGAAGGCTTGCAAACCCGCATCCGCAATCACGTGTCCTGGGCCGAGGCGCTGGCCGAGGACATCCGCGCGATCGATGGTTTTGAGATCGTGACAGAACCGATCCTCAGCCTGTTTTCATTCCGCTGTCCCGGCGATGATGCAGTCCAGCAGAGGCTGGTGGATGCGATTAACGATGATGGGCGCATCTACCTGACCCAAGGTTCGTTTGAAGGTCGCAAGATCATCCGTGTTCAAGTGGGGCAGTTCGATACCACACGTGAGGATGTCATGATGGTTCGATCCGTCGTTGAAGATGTTTGGCAAGCGCTCCAATGAGGTTTACAGCCGACGCAAAACGTTGCTGCCACCGATGACGGCCTGTGCGGTCAGTTAGACGCTTTCTCCTTGTTCCAGGAGGAAGGGAATCTTTAGCAGCCTGTCTCCGCCGACCCAATCTTTCTTAAAAACTGTTTCTGTTGGATAATTTCCAGGCAATCAGTTACTGCGTAACCTTACAGTGGAAGCTGCAAATTTGGCTGCATCGTTTGTCAGCCTTTTTCAATGACAAGCCAGGGTTGCCAGGCGGACTGTCCTTAGACATTTCCCCCTGCTGTTGGCTCAAACTGCGATCAAAAAACATCGACGTAGACCTCAGGGGCAAGCCCCGGAAATGGAACTAGAATGAGCAAGCTAACCTTTGGAGTCATTGGGACATCCAAGAAGAAATATGAACGGCGCGTTCCAATTCATCCCGAACACTTGCCCAGACTGACCGAAGAGTATCGCAAAAAACTGATCTTTGAAGAGGGCTATGGAGAGCCGTTTGGGTTCACAGATGCTGAAATCGCCGCACAAACCGGAGGCGTTGCGCCGCGAAGTTCGCTTTTGTCTGAGCTTGGAAATGTGATTGTCGCCAAGCCCATGTTGTCCGATCTTATGGAGCTTCAAGAGGGCGGCATTCTTTGGGGCTACCCGCATTGCGCTCAACAGCGCGCCATCACTCAGGCTGCGATCGACCGCAAGCTGACCCTTGTCGCCTTTGAGGACATGTTTGTCTGGAGTCCGTCCGGGCAGGTCGGGCGTCATACATTTTACAAGAACAATGAAATGGCAGGATATTGCGCCATCTTGCATGCCATGCGGGTCAAGGGCATTGATGGGCATTATGGTAACCAGCGCAAGACGATCATATTCAGTTTTGGGGCGGTGAGCCGGGGCGCTATCTACGCGCTCAAGGCACATGGGTTCAGAGACATTACCATTTGCATCCAGCGCCCGGATCATGAAGTCCGCGAAGAGGTTCTGGATTGTCACTATGTTCGCTTGCGCGAAGGCGGTGAAGGTGAAGCGCGCATGCTGGTCGTCGAGCATGATGGCAGCGAACGGCCGTTGTCCGATCTGATTTCCGAGTCCGACATTATCGTCAATGGGACCTATCAGGACCCGGATCATCCCATGGACTTCATAACGGAAGCCGAAAAGTCCTGCCTGAAACCGGGCAGCCTGATCGTTGACGTGAGTTGCGACGAGGGTATGGGGTTCTATTTCGCCAAACCAACAACCTTCAAAGACCCAATGTTCAAGGTTGAAAAGACCGATTATTATGCCGTGGATCACACCCCGAATTATCTTTGGGAAAGCGCGTCGCGCTCCATTTCTGCAGCGCTCCTTGTTCACTTGCCAACAATTGTCGATGGACGTGCCGCCTGGCAGGAAAACGAAACCATTCGCCGGGCTATCAATCTTGATGCAGGTGTTATCGTAAACCCGGTCGTTTTGTCCTTCCAAAAACGCCAGAAGGCGTATCCGCACCTTCCACTTGACTGAGTTGAGTTTCGAGAAGCCAACCAGATAGATCAAATTGTTAGCGGGGGTATGTTTTGGTGTAACCTGCCTTCCGCTACCAACAATTCAAATAACGAACCAAATTCGCTTATACCGGGTGAGACAAACCATTTGTCACATTGCTCGTCCGCACCCCAAACTCCTTCATGAAAGCCCGTGAAAACGCGTCTGGCGCTGTGTAGCCGTAGCGGTGAGCAACGCGTTCTACGCGGTCGCCTTTTTGCAAATCCATGCGTGCCAACACCATGCGCCAGCGGCGCAGATAGCTGCCTGGCGTTGTGCCGACGGCGCTGGCGAAGAGTTCCTTGAAGCGGCTTTGGGACAGGCCTGCAACTCCGGCCAACGCGGCATTGCTCCATGTTTTTTCCGGATTGTCATGTATGGCGACAATCACCGGGCTGATGCGGGGATGGGCAAGACCGGCCAACAGGCCGGAATTTGTGGCGCCGCGCTCCAATTGCAGACGCAGCATGCGGACCACCAGAACCTCTCCCAAACGGCCAAGTACCGCAGGCGCGCCACAGCGGGCATTTTGCTGCTCGGACGCCAGCAACGAGACCAGGCTGGACAGATCACTGCCGGGCTCCGCAATCTCGACAACCATTTCTGGCAGAGCGGTTTGCAGCGGGTTGGTCAGATTGTCAAAATCGACATGCAGCGCGAACAAAAGCGCGCCCTCATGGCCTGAAATACCGACTTCCCGAGGTTGAAACACAAGATGATCCTGCCCTGTTTCAACATTTCGGAAGGCTGCCAGATTTGCGCCTTCCAGTGTTGTGGGCTGCACAATCAGGCGAAAGCGGTTCAACAGGGCTGTCAGGCGATCAATTTTCATTTTCGTCTTTTAAGTTGGTTATTCAGGATTTATCCAATCATAAAGACTGCTACTTCCTTTGCAACAGAAATTCCAAAGGAGATTTATTCATGTTGATGCCACGTCGTAAGACCCCTGACCTTGCCGTTCCCACCCTTGATCATGGGGCGTTCAATCTGTCAGACGAACAATCTGAACGCGGCACCGTTGTGTGTTTTTATCGGGGGTTGCACTGCCCGATCTGCGCAAATTATCTGTCCGAACTCGACAAGCGCGTCAGCGAGTTTGCAGAGCGTGGTGTGACGGTCATTGCGCTCAGTGCCGACACTGAGGAACGCACGCGGGCCATGGCCGACAAGATCGAGAACAAGAATATCCGCTTCGGTCACAGCCTGCCGCTGTCTGTCGCGCGCGAATGGGGCCTTTATATTTCAACCTCACGCGGCAAGACATCCATTGGCATAGAGGAGCCTGCCCTGTTTTCAGAGCCCGGCCTCTTCATGGTTTCACCGGATCAGAGCCTTTATTATGGCTCGACGCAGACCATGCCATTTGTGCGTCCGCATTTCTCCGAGCTTGTCGGCGCGCTGGATTTCGCAATCAAAAACAACTACCCGGCACGCGGCGAATATGATGGTGAGGTCTGATCAGTCGGACCGATATGGGGGCGCAGACTGCGCTCCCTTTGCTATGAACTGAACGCTTTTGCC
>CAZOCA010000278.1:0-5305 GCA_964578105.1 uncultured Pararhizobium sp. | reverse complement strand
CCGCACTGGTCTGCGGTGCGAGCTGCGCAATGCCCTTGAGCACGTTCTGATCCGTGCATGGATCATTATACATCAGCGCATCACCCAAAGGCACACCATCTGGATTAACAGCAAGAAGCGTTCCCGATGTTCCGTCAATCGCAAGACCTGCAACGCGTGAACGATCGATCGGAGCCAGTGCTTTGTCCAAAGTCAATTCAAATACGCTCCACCAGATGTGCGGATCACGGCCATTTGAGCCAATGGAAGCAAAGGCTGTTTTAGCATGTGCGTGCTCCATCTCCCGCTTATCGATGATGCTGACGCGCACGCCTGATGTGCCGAAATCGACTCCGACAAACAGAGCTTCTTCTTCAGGCATTCATCTGTTGCCGATAGGTTTCGGCGTCCCAATCCAGCAGCTCATAATCCTGCGCCTGTGTGAAATAGTTCAGCCTGGCAGTTGCTGGAACCCGGACCATAACGTCCGACAGGCACCGGGTCATGGTGCGCCCATTTTCGGTAATATCCTTACGCCACAAAACGCCCGCATCAGGTACAATCAGGAAATGAGGTTTTGTTTCAGCTCGGGCACAATAAGCATCGGCTGTTTCACCTGGACGGGCTGCATGGGCGCCAATGCCACAAAAAATCACATGGTCAGGGTAGAGCGTTCCTCCAATCGCCTGCTCAATGCGCGCGCGCGCCATGGCAAGTTGATGAACCCGGTCATCCGGCTCGGCCGGTTCAAAATCCGCGCCAGCCACCTCCTGCAACCGCGCCAGATCTACAGGCTTTTCCGGAGCCGCATCGGCATGAAGCGCAGAACTGACCCGTTCAATCAAACTGGCAGCTTCTTCAACAGTGTCACCCGCGACAAGCAAACCGTGATTGCCAAGAATGATGACCTCAACCGTATCGTTGAGGGCTTTACGAACCAGCTTCGCCAATTGCGCACCGGGTTTCGCATAATCCACATGGGCCCAGTTGAAAGCAGTCAGCCTTTTGCTCAGCTCGTCAACGGCATCGGTCCTGATCGCCAGCGCAATGGTGTTGACACAGTGCACGTGCAAAACCACCCGCTTGGAAAAGGCCGCATGCAGGCAGGTCTCAATTGAGGGCTTCAGACCATCCGCTTGCAGCAGATAACGCTGTGGCTCGTCGGCGCGCTCGGGATGAGCTGCAGTTTCACCAATCATGGTGGTAAGATCGACAGGGACAAAAATATCCTTGTCCATTGCCTCAGAAAGCTGTGTGCCGGACGCCTTGATCCACATCACACCATCTTCTTTGATTGATGTATTGCCGCCGGCCCCCTGAACCATCAGCGGGTTGCTGCCAAATTTGCGGGACCATGTTCTCAATAAAGGCAGGTCATCGGGGTCAGCACGTGTCATGTCGATCCATGTACTTTCTAGCAGGGAGCTTGCTGAGCCAGCTCTTTGAGGCTGTGCTCAGCCTTTCAATTTTATCTGTATTTTCACATCTGTCGGGCGCGCCTCGACAGCCCGATCAAATGCCTCGACACTATCTTCAAAATCAAAGGTTTCTGAAATCAGCGGCTTGAGGTCAACCTTGCCCGATGCGATCAGATTGATGGCGCGATCATAAATATTGGCATAGCGAAACACCGTCTCGATGCGAATTTCTTTCGCCTGTGCTGACACGATGTCAAACGGCACCGGATCAACCGGCATCCCCACAAGCACCAGACAACCGCCAGGACGAATAGCAGCCAATGCGGTCTTGTAGGCAGGCCCTGCACCGGAACACTCCAGCACAACATCTGCACCCCAATTCGCTGTCTCCTTTGCGATAATTGAGGCAACATCCTGCTTGGCTGCATTGATCGGTTCAATTCCGTCATATTGAGCGGCCAAACCCAGTTTTTCGTCCACAAGATCTGAAATGAAAACTTTGGCACAGCCCCCGGCCAACGCTGCCAATGCAGTCATGATGCCAATCGGTCCTGCACCAATAACCAATGCGATATCGCCAGGTTTGATGGCGGCTTTGGTTGCAGACTGCATGCCAATTGCAAACGGCTCCACCATAGCGCCTTCAGCCATGCTGACATGATCTGGCAATTTGTAAGTAAAGGCTGCCGGATGAACCACTTCGGGCGTCAGGCAACCATGAATTGGCGGCGTTGCCCAAAACGTAACAGCAGGATCCACATTATAAAGCCCGAGCTTTGATGCCCGTGATGATGGGTCGGGAACACCAGGTTCCATACAGACACGATCACCGACAGCAAGGTTCGATACCGACGATCCGGTCTCAATCACTGTTCCTGCTGCTTCATGCCCCAGAACCATCGGTTCATTCACAACGAAGGGGCCGATCTTTCCATGCGTGTAGTAATGGACGTCGCTTCCGCAAACACCGACCGTATCAATGGCAATCCGCACATCCTGCGCCCCCATTGTCTGGTCCAGATCGATATCACGGATCTGAATTTTGTTTTTTTCTTCCAGAACAAGCGCTGTTGGCATGATTATGTCTTTCGTTTTATGGCCTGGTCCGTTTGTGCGTCAAAAACGTGGACATAATCAACAATTGGTTCCAACGAAACAACTTCATCAGCTTTCCAATTCATGCGTTCACGGGAAATCGCACAGACATCGTGGCCTGACAAATGACAGAACAGATGTGTTTCTGGTCCGGTCGGCTCAACAACACTAATGCTCGCCTTCAAGCCGTTCTCGGACGGGATCAAATGTTCGGGCCGAATTCCATAAAGGACTTCCTGACCAACGGTTACATCCAATTGGTCTGGAAGTGGCAGTAATAATTCATTGACCTGACAAACCATCTTGCCGCCCTCTTCAACAATCTTGCCCTTCAGCAAGTTCATCCCGGGCGAGCCAATGAATTCGGCAACAAATAGATTGGATGGATTGTCATAAATCTCCATCGGCGTACCCATTTGCTCGATGTGGCCATCGCGCATGATCACCACGATATCAGCCATCGTCATGGCTTCAATCTGATCATGAGTTACATAGACGGTCGTTGTCTTCAGTCGCTGATGCAGCTCTTTGATTTCGGTGCGCATCTGCACACGCAGCTTGGCGTCCAGATTGGACAAGGGTTCGTCAAACAGAAATACATCGGGATCCCGCACAATCGCT
This sequence comes from uncultured Pararhizobium sp., assembly GCA_964578105.1. Classification (GTDB taxonomy): domain Bacteria; phylum Pseudomonadota; class Alphaproteobacteria; order Rhizobiales. The sequence continues at coordinate 2,192 of CAZOCA010000278.1, read as the reverse complement.
CGGCCCATGGCGACACGCTGGCGCTGACCGCCGGAAAGCTCTTTCGGATAACGGTCGAGATAGGGTTCCAGACTCAGAATGGAAGCGGCCCAGTTTACACGCTCTTCTATACGCGCCTTTGGCGTTTTGCTGAGCTGCATCGAGAACGCCATATTGTCGCGGACTTTCATATGCGCGTAGAGCGCATAGTTCTGAAAGACCATGGCAATATTGCGGTCCTTGGGATGCACGCCATTGACCAGGCGGTCGCCGATGGAAATATCGCCTGAAGTGGATGATTCCAAACCGGCAATTGTTCGCAAAAGCGTGGATTTTCCGCAACCGGACGGTCCAAGAAGAACGACGAACTGCCCATCTTCCACATCGAGATCGATGCTGTGCAGAACCTCCAGATCTCCATATTTCTTGACCAGTTTTTCTACTATTACCGATGCCATTTGTAGCCTCTGCGATATCCGCCATTTGCGGTCTTGATTGCCCTTTATATCAAGGGCCTTTTGTAGAAATCACCCGGCCATCAGGCCGGGTGATAATTTTTGACAGAAGAATCTAGCGCCTAAAGAAGGTCGGCGTCTTCTACCTTCTGATCAACCAGTTTGGCGATCTGGTCCATACAGGCTTGAGCATTGCCATTGTAATCCTGACCGGTCAGCAATTTGCCAAGCTCGGTTGGGATTTCATTGTTGGCAACACCTGCCCAGATGGCAACATCAGGCTCAGATGCCATCACATTGTCGATGGTCCACTTAACAGTATCCAGGTGACGTGTTGTGCCTGAACCGACGCGGTCCTTGCGCTCTACGATCCGTGGATCTGTGTAAGAAGAGTTACGCATTGGCGCAAAGCCACCTGCAAGGGTGCATCGTGTCATGATGTCCTTGGAGCAAGCCCATTGCAGGAACAGCCAAGCAGCTTCCTGGTTTTTGGAATAACGGGACAGTGCGATGCTGGATCCACCCTGATGACCCCAGTTTGGAATCTCGCCAAATCCAGCCATGTCACGGCCACGCAGAGTTGCTGGTCCCTGCAATGGACGGGTCATTTCCCAAAGGCCCTTCACTTCAGAATCATCGGCATTCCAACCTGGGAAGAATTCTGCCCAGCTCTGTACCATTGCAACCTGACCGGACGCACCCATCTGCCACTGTCCATCCCATGTGGATGCTACAGAGTTGGCCGGTGCATTGTTCAGCATCCGCATGTACCATTCAAGGCCTTCAACGCCGGCAGAATCATTGCCGGAGAACTTCTTGTCGGCACCGAAGATTGAGCCGCCATGACCCCAGACTGCCTGACTCCAGTCACATTCGAGAGAATAGTGACCAGACTTGGCCTGCAGGCCTGTACCGAAGATACCATTTTCTTTTTCGGCAGCAGTGATGAGTTCAACAGCAGCTGTGAATTCCTCATAAGTCGTTGGCACTGCAATACCGTGTTTTTCAAGCAGATCTTTACGATACATCAAAGTGAAGATCGGAATGTCAAAGGGCAAGCCGATCCACTTATTGTCATAAAGAGAGATGCCTTCGACCAGAGGCGCCGAGAAATCATCAAAGTCGAAGTCAGGCATCGCGAGATCTGGTTTGGAATCGTACAATTCACGCGGGTCAACCGTGTCCCGGGCGAATGTCGCAGTCCAGGCCTGATCAAGATAGTAGATGTCATAGGTGCCAAGTTCACCCTGAACATCCTGTGTTGCTTTTGCCAACACCTGCTCAAGTGGGACGATCTCGATTTCGACATTAATACCGGTCAGTTCGGTGAACTCACTTTTCAGCTGGTTCAGCACAACTGTCGGCGGTGTTGATTCAGACGTATAGCGAATGGTCGTACCGGCAAATGGTTTGCCAGCTTCACGCAAGAAATTGGCAACATCTTCCGGTGTGCCGCCATGTGCTGCTGCATGGGCCATATTGCCGTGAAACGGCCGTGAACCACCCAGAACACCTGTTGCAAAAGCGGACATGCCGATACCGGCCATCCCCATATTGCGCAGGAAGTCTCGTTTGGACATCTTTCGGTTTGTAAAGGCGTTGGCAGTATCAATTATGAATTTCTGCCTGTCGTGGTTTTTGAAGCTCATGGTATCCTCCAATGTTAGAGCCGTCATCCTGCACACCGCTTGGCATGCAGCTAGTCTTTGATTGCACCCATAGTCAGACCGCGAACCAAATGGTTCTGGACCAACAGAA
>CAZOCA010000277.1:0-5307 GCA_964578105.1 uncultured Pararhizobium sp. | reverse complement strand
GAAAAGACCTGCGCTCCCTGACTGCCACCAAAGACCAAGAGTTTGATGGGATCGCTGGGCCCAGGCGCAATAAAGGGGCTTCTGGCGTTCAGAACGGCATCACGCACCGGATTTCCCGTCTCAACGTCGCGCGCCTTTTTGGCAAAGGCGGGTCCGGGAAGGCTGCGCGCAACAGCGGTGGCAAAACGCGCAAGAAATTTGTTTGCCCGGCCTGGCGTTGCGTTGGCTTCATGAAGCACCACAGGGACTTTCAAAATGGCAGCCGCAACGCCTGGCGGCGCCGTTGGATAACCGCCAAAGCCAACAAACACCGACGGCTTGATGCGGCGGATCAATTTCAACGCCGACAATGTGCCAATCCCGAGTGAAGCAATTGCCTTGATTGCTTTGATCGGTGAGGACACGGATGGTGTTGCCGAGCGGATTTCGTGAACTTCGATTCCCTCAAAACCGCTCAGGAAATGGCTTGCTCTGGTATCCGTTGCCAGATGCACCTGCCACCCACGCGCAATCAATTCGCGACCCAAAGCTTCCGCCGGGAACAGATGTCCTCCCGTACCGCCAGCTGATAACAGGGCAATCTTAGGCATGGCGCAACTCGAGGCCCGAGTGAAAGACCATCCGACTTGTATCAAGGCGTTTTCTGGTCAACGCCAACACCATGCCCATGCCAATTGCAACTGCCATCATGGACGAACCGCCATAGGACACAAACGGCAATGTCATGCCTTTGGACGGCATCAAATGAAGATTGACCGCCATATTGATAACGGACTGCACGCCGAACAAAGCGATCAGACCTGAGGTCGCAAGACGTGTAAACGCATCATGCTCTTTCAACGCATGCGAAAAGCCGCGCATGACCACAAAGGTGAAAAGCGCCAGCAAAACGAGACAAATGATAATGCCGTATTCTTCTGCTGCCACGGCAAAAATGAAATCGGTGTGAGAGTCGGGCAGAATGTTCTTTACCGTGCCCTCCCCCGGCCCGCGCCCAAACCAGCCGCCACGGGTGAATGATTCCAGTGCTGTATCGACCTGAAATGTGTCGCCGCCTTCCGGGTTCAAAAACCGGTCAATTCGGCCCGCCACATGCGGAATCATTGTGTAGGCCGTGAGTATTCCAGCAACGCTGAGAAGTGCCAATCCGATGATAAATAACCAAGGCATTCCAGCCAGAAAGAAGATACCGCACCAGACCATGGCGACCAACATTGTCTGCCCGAAATCCGGCTGCAGAATAAGCAGGCTGCACACCAGCACCAACAGGCCTACAGCGATCGCATGGCCGTGAATATCCGGGCGTTTGGACCCTTCCGAAAACAGCCAGGCGCAGATCACAACGAACCCCGGCTTAACGAATTCGGAGGGCTGTATAGAGAAGCCTGCAATGGAAATCCAACGGCGTGCGCCCTTGGCTTCAAAGCCCACCAGCAGCGTTGCCACCATCATTACCAGCCCACCAACCAAAAGAAGCATGGCAAGGCGGCGCACCTGACGTTCATTCAAAAAGGATATGCCGATCAACAACAAGACCGCGGGCACCGCAAACATGATGTGGCGGAACACAAAGTGATAACTGTCCAACCTCAAGCGTTCCGCTATGGGAGGGCTGGCGGCAAATGACAGGACAACGCCGGAAATCATAAGGGTCAACAAGGCCGCCAAGAGATAGCGATCTACGGTCCACCACCAATGGGCAAAGCTGCTTCTGTCAGCGCGTGAGACTTTCATGATTGACCCCCATGCATTTCGTTACTCAAAAGGTTACTGAACACTGCGGCGCGAAATGCCTCGCCGCGTTGTTCGAAATTGGAAAACTGATCAAAACTGGCGCAGGCCGGTGACAGCAAAACCGTGATGTCGGCGGCCGTGTCGCTGCGCGCATCCTTAATGGCGGCGGCTGTTGCCTCTTCAAGGCTGTCGAACAGTTCCGCTGGCACATGGCCCTTCAAAGTGGCCGCGAACCCATCACGTGCCTCGCCGATCAAATAGGCTTTGGCGATGCGCGGGAAATGGTCTGCCAGACCGGCAATACCGCCGGATTTGGGAACACCGCCTGCAATCCAGTAAATATGGTCGAAGCTCAACAGAGCGCGTTCCGCCGCATCGGCATTCGTCGCCTTTGTGTCGTTCACCAGGCGAACTCTGCCTTCCTGGGCAATTGTCTCCATGCGGTGAACCAGGCCTGGAAATGATACCAGCCCTGAAACTATTTCTGCATCATTCAAGCCGCAGTAGCGGCAAGCGGCAAAAGCAGCGGCGGCATTTTGCGCATTATGCGCACCGCGCAAATTGGGCGCCCTGTTTAGCGCAAACAGCTTTTCTTCAGTTCCATCGACCGTTTGCACCAACCATCCATCCTGAAACATGATGCCTCGTGACACAGGATTGCGAATTCCAATGCGGGTCAGTTCTCGGGAAGACGCTTCCACATCATCTGCAGCTTTCGCACTGTAACGATCATCCGTGCCCACAATAGCTGCGTCTGAGTTGGTGATCAGCCGGGCTTTGATCGCAGCGTAATTTTCAATCGTGCCGTGGCGGTCAAGATGATCCGGGCTGACATTCAGCAAAACGCCCACTGAAGGTGCAAGGCCGGGGGCAAGATCAATCTGATAGCTTGAACACTCGACGACATGAATGCGGCCAGAAGCGGCCGGTTTCAGCGACAGAATGGCCGTTCCAATGTTCCCGCCCATTTCGACAGAGCGGTCGGCCTGTTTCAGGATATGGGCAATGAGGGCCGTGGTCGTGGATTTACCGTTGGTTCCGGTGATCGCGACAAAAGGACTGCCGGGAGCATGAGCGGCGCGCTCCCGGCAGAACAATTCTATATCGCCAATGATCTCGACCCCGGCGGCATGCGCCAGGTCGACTGTCCAATGTGGCTGCGGGTGCGTGAGCGGAACACCTGGCGCCAGTACCAATGCATCCAGCGTTGAAAAATCAACATGGCGCAGATCCTGTGCGCTGAGGCCTGCGTCTTCGGCTGCCTTTACCCGGCCATCATTATCATCCCACACCAGAACATCCGCACCGCCAGCTGCAAGGGCGCTTGCGGTCGAGAGGCCTGAGCCGCCAAGACCGAAAACGGCAACCTGCTTGCCAGCTAATGTGGTGATCGGAACCATGTGGCTATCTCAACTTCAATGTGGAGAGGCCGATCAACGCCAGAACCACAGCAATGATCCAGAAGCGGATAACGACTTGCGGCTCAGTCCATCCCATTTGTTCAAAATGATGGTGGATTGGCGCCATGCGGAAAACGCGTTTACCGGTCAATTTGAAGGAAGCAACCTGGATGATCACCGACATCGCTTCCAGAACGAACAAACCGCCAATTATGGCCAGAACAATTTCGTGTTTGGTGGAAACAGCAATGGCACCGATCATACCACCCATGGCCAATGATCCGGTATCGCCCATGAAAATGGCTGCGGGCGGCGCGTTGAACCACAAAAAGCCGAGTCCGGCCCCTATCAAGGCACCGCATAAGACTGCCAACTCTCCCGATCCCAAAACGTGATGGATTTGCAGATAGTCCGCAAACAGCGCGTTTCCTGACAGGTAGGCAATAATGCCAAAACTGCCCGACGCAATCATGACAGGAACAATGGCCAGACCGTCCAGCCCATCGGTCAAGTTCACCGCATTGCCAGCGCCAACAATGACGCAGATTGAAAACGGGATGAAAAACCAGCCAAGATTCCAGATCAGATCCTTGAAAAACGGAAAGGTCAGAGAGCTGGAGAACGGCTGTTCGCCAATTGTCATCACTGCATAGCCCGCAAGCGCGGCAATCATCGCCTCAAGTGTCAAACGTGCCTTGCCCGAAAACCCCTTGTGAGAGGCCTGGGTGACTTTCAGGTAGTCATCGTAGAACCCAATGGCTCCAAAGGCGATCGTAACCAGAAGGACGATCCAGACATAAGGGCTTGTCAGATTGGCCCAAAGAAGCGTGCTGCTGATCAAAGCCAGCAGAATAATAAGCCCACCCATTGTTGGGGTGCCTTGCTTCACCATGTGTGTAACCGGACCATCAGAGCGGATAGGTTGGCCCTTGCCCTGACGGCTGCGCAGCCAATTGATGATCAATGGACCAAACAGGAATACCAGTAGCATCGCCGTCATCATGGCACCGCCAGTGCGAACGGTGATGTAGCGAAACAGATTGAAGACCGGGAGCACGTCCGCAGTCTGGCTCAGAAAATATAGCATAAGTCTTTACACGCCCTCATATGTGTCAGAATGTGTCGCCTGTTCTTGAACGACATCAGGTTCTGCTGCCTGTATTGGCGCATGAATGCGCTTCAGTGTTTCTACCAGTGTACTCATGACCATGCCCAGCGACCCCTTCACCATGACAACATCGCCCCTGGCAATCTCTGCCAGAAGCGGTGCCATGAGATCTCGTGATGTCGCGGCATAAGTGGCTTTTCGCGGTTCCGGCAATAAATCCCACAATGTCTTCATCTGCGGACCACACAGAAGAACCCGGTCAATATCAGTGGCTTCAATTGCAGCGTTCAATTCGGCGTGGAGTTGCGGAGCATCGCTTCCCAGTTCCAGCATGTCGCCCATGACCACGATCTTGCGGCCATTGGTTTTCAAATCACCCAACATTCCGATGGAGGCGGACATGCTGGCAGGATTTGCATTGTAGCTCTCGTCAATCAATGTGTAGGCGCCCGCCTGCAGAGGCAGAATTTCTCTGGCACCGCGCCCACCCATCAGTTTGAAACCGGACAGGGCGTCTGCGACCCGCTCAATATTGGCGCCCAAAGCATGTGCCGTTGCCAGAACGGCCATGGTGTTTTCAGCCAGATATCGTCCGCTGGTGGGCATGGCAAACGTCAGTTCCTGGCCTGCAATATCTGCAACGACAAGGGATCCTGCATCTGAAAGCGCAAAGTCGACCAGTCTTGCTTCAGCAGCACTGCCGGAGCCAAAACTGATGACGCGGCCAGCCCAGGCTTTCTCTGCTTCGCCCTTGAGAAAATCAAAATAGGAATTGTCGCTGTTCAATATGGCGGTTCCGCCAGATTCCAGCCCTGCGAAAATTTCAGCCTTGGCAGCTGCAATACCATCCACACTGTCGAAGAACTCCAGATGGACAGGAGCGATGGTGGTGATAATGGCCACATGCGGGCGCACCATTTTGACCAAGGGTTCAATTTCACCGGCATGGTTCATGCCGATTTCAAAAACACCAAATTCCGCATCCAGCGGCATCCTTGCCAATGACAGTGGCACGCCCCAATGATTGTTGAAGCTTTTGATGGAAGCGTGAACCCGTCCCTCGGC
>CAZOCA010000276.1:0-5317 GCA_964578105.1 uncultured Pararhizobium sp. | reverse complement strand
CCTGAAACTGCACAAGGTTCAGGATCGGGTTTTTGAATATAATTACGCCGGAGCGAAGTTGGCCCGAGCTGTGGCTGACAAAGCAGACCGTCCGGTTGTGGTTGCTGGATCTGTCGGTCCGACTGGTGAGTTATTCGCGCCCCTTGGTGAAATGACATATGATGGCGCAGTCAAAGCATTTGTGGATCAGATGAAAGGCCTGAAAGATGGCGGTGCTGATGTTGCATGGATTGAAACCATGTCCGCGAAGGAAGAAATGCAGGCTGCAGCTGATGCAGCCAATATTTGCGGCCTGCCCTATGTGGTGACGGCCAGCTTCGACACGGCTGGAATGACCATGATGGGGCTCCCGCCCGCAGACATGCCGCATCTGCTGGATGGGTTGGAAACACCCCCATTGGCTGTGGGCGCGAATTGCGGTGTTGGTGCCTCTGATCTTTTGATGTCGGTTCTGTCAATGTCCGAGCAGCCCGGTGACATGGTCATTGTTGCCAAAGCAAATTGTGGCATTCCGCAGATAAAAGGCGATCAGGTGGAATACACCGGAACGCCGGATTTGATGGCGGACTATATCCGTCTTGCGATTGATTCCGGGGCGCGCATTATTGGCGGGTGTTGCGGCACTTCCGCCATTCATTTGGCTGCCATGCGCGCCGCTCTGGACGCCCATCAAAAAGGTGAGCGTCCGGATGAAGCCAAGATTGTCGAGACCATCGGAGCGATCGTCAATCCAATTTCGTCTGGTGCCAACAAACCGCAGCGCCGTTCACGCCGCCGCGACCGTTAAGACGCACACTAATCGGGTTTACCGTCCTTCAAGCCGAATGATTCCTGCATGGCGGTGCTGCGGATTTTCATTGATCGTGCCATGGCATCCTTTTTGGGGTCCTTTGGCGCGAACGCATCTTCCATTCCGTCTTTCTTGCGTGCAATGAAGTCATTCAGGCTCTCTTCGATGCCTGGATCAAGCGCTGGTGCTTCATATTCTTGCAGCATCTTTTTCCAAAGCGTATTTGCGCGTTGTTCCGCTGTTTGTTCGCCATCAGCCAGCCACTGCTCGTAGGAATTATTGTCCGCAATGGTTGAGCGATAAAAGGCCGTTTCAAAATTCTCCTGCGTGTGCTCGCAGCCAAGATAATGGCTTCCAGGACCAACCTCCCGGATTGCGCCCATAGCCTGACCGGTTTCTGACAGGTCGATGCCTTCAGCGAAACGCTGCATCATTGCGAGTTGATCGCAATCCATGACGAATTTTTCGTAGGAAGACGCCAGACCGCCCTCAAGCCAGCCAGCCGCATGCAAAGCAAAGTTTACACCGCCCATGAGGGTTGGCATGAGCGTTTGCGCGCTCTCGTAAGCCGATTGGGCATCGCAGACCTTCGAGCCGCACAATGAGCCACCAGAGCGGAAAGGAATGCCAAGTCTTCTGGCCAATTGGCCAGCGCCATACAGAACCAGCGCAGGCTCAGGTGTTCCGAATGTAGGGGCTCCCGATTGCATGGAGATGGAGCTTGCAAACGTTCCAAACACTACAGGCGCACCAGGTCGGCAAAGTTGGGAGAATGCGGCGCCAGCCAGGACTTCTGCCAGTATCTGGGTCAGAGTGCCTGCTACCGTAACCGGTGACATGGCGCCAGCAAGAATGAAAGGCGACACGACCGTTGCCTGCCCTGCCTTTGCATAGACTTTCAGCGCCCCCAACATGGTTGAATCAAACACCATGGGCGAATTTGCGTTGATCAGATTGATCAGCACGCAATTCTCATCGACAAACTCATTGCCGAAGAGCAGTTTTACCATGGCAACTGAATCTTCGGCGCGGTCTGGATGGGTGACCGACCCCATGAAGGGTTTGTCCGAATATTTGATGTGGGCCATCACCATGTCGAGATGGCGTTTGTTAACCGGCACATCGACCGGCTCACACACAGTGCCTCCGGAATGATGTATCGCAGGCGCCATATAGGCCAGCTTCACAAAATTATGGAAATCCTCCAGCGTCGCATAGCGGCGACCGCCATCCAGATCACGGACGAATGGAGGCCCATAAACCGGTGCGAATACGGTTGTTTTGCCTCCAATTTGAACTGAGCGTTCTGGATTTCTTGCAAACTGTGTGAATTCACTTGGGGCCGTTTCAATCAGCTTGCGACAAAGTCCCTTTGGAAAACGAACCCGCTCGCCCTGCACATCTGCGCCAGCGTCGCGCCACATCTGCAATGCTTCGGGATCTTCGCGGAATTCAATGCCTATTTCCTGCAGGACGATATCTGCATTGGCTTCAATCAAAGCCAGACCTTCTTCATCCAGAATTTCGACGGTCGAAATCTTGCGCAAAATGGCAGGCATCTGGGGATCGCGACGATTGGCACGCAGGGCCCTGCGGCCATCCATACCGCCGCCGCGCTTGCGGCGTGGAGACTTTGTTGCTTCTGCGCTGCTTTGATGACTGTCGGTCATGGTGATTGCCCTCAAGATTTGCCCATAGGCAAAGATGCCGTATGGCACAGGGATGATGCGTTCCTATTGCGTCATACAGTAGTGGCTTTCGCGACAGTCAACCAGTCCTGACTGCGTTCTGCGGACGAAGCTTCGTCGTTTCTATCTCGCTGCAGGTCGTTTTCAGTTGCACGAAACATTAAACAAATGCGGAATACTCTTGCAATTGCACGCGTGGTAACGCAGTGGAATAATAAATACAGCAACGTCCGAGAGTGAGTTGGTTATGTCCGATGATGATGACATCATTCTATCTGAATTGAATGACGAAGAACTCGTCCTTCAAATGCATGACGATTTGTATGACGGGCTGAAGGAAGAAATTGCTGAAAGTGTGAACATTCTGCTGGAGCGGAAATGGACACCTTACGATATTCTCACCAAAGCCCTGGTTGAAGGAATGCGGATCGTTGGTATCGATTTCCGCGACGGAATTCTGTTTGTTCCCGAAGTTCTTCTGGCTGCCAATGCCATGAAACAGGGCATGGCCATTTTACGCCCCCTTCTGACGGAAACGGGCGCACCCAAGGTCGGCACAATGGTGATTGGCACCGTTAAAGGTGACATTCACGACATTGGCAAGAACCTTGTCGGCATGATGATGGAAGGTGCCGGGTTCGAAGTTTTCGATCTGGGGATCAACAACCCTGTTGAGGATTATCTGGCGGCGATCGAAGAGCACAAGCCGGACATTCTCGGCATGTCTGCTCTGCTGACTACAACAATGCCCTATATGAAGGTCGTAATTGATACGATGAAAGAAATGGGCATTCGCGATAATCACATCGTTCTTGTTGGTGGTGCACCGCTGAATGAGGAATTCGGTTTGGCCATTGGAGCTGATGCCTATTGTCGCGACGCAGCTGTTGCCGTTGAAACTGCCAAGGAGTTGATGGCGCGCAAGCACAATCAGCTGGCCAGCGCATAACCTTGTCCCGGGAGTGATTTATCTCCCGCATTGGGAGCCAAAACATGTCTCTTCCAAGTGATCATGTTCTAACTGAACAAGGATTTGGAGAAAGCCAAAACGGATCCGTTCTTTTGATCGGTTGTGGCGCTTTGGCGCGTGAAATTCTGGCGCTCAAGGCCGCAAACTCCTGGGATCATATGGTTCTGCGTTGCTTGCCTGCAAAGCTGCATCTCTACCCAAAAAAGATTACACCTGCTGTTCGCGAAGCCATTCACAAAGGACGTGAGGATGGGTTTGGAACCATCTACGTCCTGTACGCTGATTGCGGTACTGGCGGCCATCTGGATTCGCTGTGTGCCGAAGAGGGTGTGGAACGCATTGCAGGGCCACATTGCTATTCCTTCTTTGATGGCAATGAAGCATTTGCCGAACGGGCTGATGATGAAATGCGGTCATTTTATCTGACCGACTTTCTGGTGAAACAGTTTGACGCGTTTGTCTGGCGGCCGATGGGTCTGGACCGGCATCCTGAGTTAAGGGATATGTATTTCGGTAATTATGAGAGCCTGATTTACCTGGCTCAAACCAATAATCCCGAACTTGATGCAAAGGCAGCCAATTGCGCAGAGCGCCTTGGGCTTCGCTATGAGCGTCGTTCAACAGGCTACGGTGATTTGGAAATTTCCATGAAAACCCTTGCCGTTGATCCTTTGAGCCCCTAAATCGCTCTCGCAGTCGCATTCCCACCATGTCATGTCGCTGGGAATGCAGCGCAAAGCCAGTATGACCCACATTCTCACCCTAGGAGCAGGAAATGGCACAGAAGACCATCGTCTATTGGAAAGATATTCCAACGCAGATCATCGTTAAGGCAGGACGCAAGGCTGCCAAACGGGAATTGCCGGAATACTTCATTCAATCGGTGGATCAATGCGCCATGCGGCTTGGGGCCAAAGACAGTGATGCCTATCTGGAAGAATGGCGGCGCGGTTCGCCGGAAGAGGTATCAAGTGATCTGGAAGCTGAAGCGGATCAGGCATTGGAAGCCATGATTGCAGCTTATCCCAAAACGCGGCTCAAGGCTTTGATTGATGCTGGAGGCGTTGACCATGGAACTAGCGGCACCTAAACGACGATTGACTGCGTCCATTGAGGCTTCGGCCAAACAGGTCTTGTCGACCGATGGGCTGAGCGGACTGTTTCCCGCGGGAACCTGGGTCTATCTGACTGATGTTGGTGTCGATCCGCTGGAGACCATAGTCGCTGCTGCAGCTAAAGTGAGTGCCTGCGGCTATGTTCCTGTGCCCCACATTCCTGCCCGGCGCATTGGAAGCCGGGATGCGCTGGAATTGCGGGTCAACCGTTTCGTAAGTGAAGCGGGCGTGGACAATGTTCTGGTCATTGCTGGTGAAGCAGACGAGCAGAAGGGCCCCTATTCCGCTTCGATAGACATTTTGCGCAGCGATGTTCTGAGCAAGCATGGCATCCGGAAAATTGGTGTGGCTGGCCATCCGGAAGGCAACACGACCATTCCTGCAGATATTGTTAAATCAAGTCTGCTCGAAAAAGCAGCCTACGCAGCTAATACAGACGCAGAGATGCGCATTGTCACCCAATTCGGATTTGACGCGGAGCGCTTCATAAGCTGGGCAGACAGTCTTCCCGAACAAGGTATCAGCCTTCCTGTTCACATTGGCATGGCTGGGCCAGCCAAGATGACCACCCTCATTAAATATGCTGCTATTTGCGGTGTTGGCGCGTCCATGAGCTTTCTGAAAAAGCGGGGATCTGCCCTCGCCGCGCTTGCAATGGGCTTTGATCCTGATCCAATTTTGTTGGCGATGGAGGATCATCTGGCTTCAAACCCGTTCACTCCCATCAAAGCTGCGCACGTATTTCCCTTTGGCG
>CAZOCA010000275.1:3040-5335 GCA_964578105.1 uncultured Pararhizobium sp. | reverse complement strand
TTGCAGCATCCTATGCGTTGGTGAAAGGCTTTGCGGTAGGTCGCACTATTTTTGGACAGGTCGCCCGACAATGGTTCAAGTCAGCGCTATCAGATGACGAGGCCGTGGCAGAAATGGCAGATCGCTACAGCAGTCTTTGCCAATTATGGGACGATGCGCGCCGCAAATCAGCAAATTGACGGGCAAGTCAGCCTCAATTTCCTTCAATCGCCATGCATCGACGCGATCTGAAAGGCGTTGTATGGATGGTAGCAGGAAGTGGAGGAAATAACTGAATGGCTGAACTGCAGATCAAACCCAACGGCACAATGGGCAAGGTGCATGATATCTCGCCGGAAAGCGCGGGCTGGGGGTATGTCGGTTTTGGGCTTTACAAACTCGAGCCAGGTGACAGCATTTCTGAACACACCGGTGACAAGGAAGTCATCCTCGTTCTGGTAGAGGGTAAGGCCAAGATATCCGGAGCTGGGCAGGACTTTGGCGAAATGGGTGAGCGGATGAGCGTTTTCGAACGTACCAAACCACATTGCGTCTATATTCCAAATGGTGAGGATTGGAGCGCAACTGCCACCACGCGGTGCGAACTGGCGGTCTGCAGCGCGCCCGGAAAAGGAAACTATCCCGCACAACGGCTGGATGGCATTGGATTTGAAGAACGCGGCAAGGGGGCTAACACACGCTTCATTCACCCCATCGCTATGGAAGATCGGGACGTGGCAGACAGCCTGTTGGTCACCGAAGTGTTCACACCCCAAGGTAACTGGTCCTCATATCCGCCACATCGGCATGATGAGGATAATTATCCTGACATGACTTATCTGGAAGAGACCTATTACCACCGGCTGAACCCAAGACAGGGGTATGGCATCCAACGCGTGTTCACAGAAGACGGGACGCTGGATGAAACCATGGCTGTTCATGATGGCGATGTGGTTCTTGTGCCGAAGGGCCATCACCCCTGCGGCAGCCCTTACGGCTATGAGATGTATTATCTGAATGTCATGGCCGGGCCGTTGCGGAAGTGGCGTTTCAAGAATCATCCAGATCATGACTGGATCGCTCAGCGAGATGCTGGCGGTTAAGCCGAAAATCTCAAGACCAAATCAGGGAGTAGACTATGGCGACGACAATAAAAGGGCCGGCAATTTTTCTGGCACAATTTGCAGGGGATGCAGCACCTTTTGACACCTTGCCAAACATCACAAAATGGGCAGCGGATCATGGCTATAAGGGGGTTCAGATACCAACCTTTGTAGGTTCTTTGTTTGATCTGGAAAAAGCAGCAGAATCAAAGACCTACTGTGATGAAGTGAAAGGAATCTGTGCAGATTCCGGTGTCGAGATTACCGAGCTCTCCACGCATCTTCAGGGACAGCTTGTTGCCGTTCATCCCGCCTATGACAGTCAGTTTGACGCATTTGCGCCCGCGTCAGTTCACGGCAATCCAAAAGCCCGTCAGGAATGGGCGGTGGATCAGATGATGAAGGCTGCTGTGGCGTCTCGTAATCTGGGTCTTGATGTATCCGTTTCTTTCCCCGGCGCATTGGCCTTCCCATACATTTACCCATGGCCACAGCGCCCGGCGGGCCTGATCGAAGAAGCTTTTGCTGAACTTGCTCGGCGCTGGAAACCGATTTTGGACGCTTATGAGGATCAAGGTGTGGATGTTGCCTACGAAATTCATCCAGGCGAGGATGTGTTTGACGGCGTCACTTTTGAAATGTTTCTGGAGCAGCTAAAGGGGCATAAGCGTTGCATGATCAATTATGACCCATCGCATTTCGTGCTCCAGCAACTCGATTACCTGGCCTTTATCGACATTTATCATGAGAGAATTTCTGCCTTTCACGTCAAGGATGCAGAGTTCAATCCCGATGGCCGTCAGGGCGTTTATTCGGGCTATCAATCCTGGGAAAATCGGGCAGGGCGCTTCCGCTCTCTGGGCGATGGGCAGGTTGATTTTGCCGGCATCTTCTCAAAACTGTCCAAATATAATTACGACAGCTGGGCGGTTCTGGAATGGGAGTGCTGTCTGAAGCATCCTGAGCAGGGCGCCGCTGAAGGAGCCCCGTTTATCTCAGACCACATCATTGAAGTGACAGAAAAAGCGTTTGACGATTTTGCCGGCGGCGAAACCGATGAAGCGCAAATCAAATCCATGCTGGGTCTGTGATTTAGCAACGATATCAAAAGCTAAGCCTGACAGTCTGAATCAGATTGTCAGGCTGTCGCAAGATGGCAGCATTGTCTATTCCATGTCTCCATGGACCGCAAACTGCGCCAAATCCGCATCTT
>CAZOCA010000275.1:0-3030 GCA_964578105.1 uncultured Pararhizobium sp. | reverse complement strand
CAGCTAAGCCTGATGATCTGAATCAGATTGTCAGGCTTAGCAGCGTTATGGCATTGTCTATTCCATGTCTCCATGGACCGCAAACTGCGCCAAATCCGCATCTTGCGGTTTGAGAACGCGAAAACTCTCTTTAACGCCGCTTTCGACAAGTTCACGTTCGACGATCAGCAAGGTGTTGTCTTCATGATCTTCGCACATCTGGCGCATATGTTCGATTTCTTCAACTGCGGGACCACGGGCAGCTTCAAGACTGGGCGCGCCATAGCGCTGAACGAAATGGACCGAGAGCCTGTCGATCAGATCGTCATATTCGCGCTCGCTGATGGCCGTGACAGCCACAAAGGTCGACCGCCCAAAGCTCTCAAGACCCATCCAGCCATTTGCGAAAGCCTGACGTCCCTTGCCAGTCAAATCCGCATCAGTCCAATTGGAAAATTCGAATGCACCAGAAAGCGCCCACTCATCCAGCTCTGCCGTGTTTTCAAAGACATTCAGGTCTGAATCGTCGAAACGAATTGTTCGGGCCAGTTTCACGCGGTCGCCTCCAATTGTTGGGTGAGGGGAATGATATGCGTCCCGTCATCATCTTTTAAAAGCATGCCGCCCAGCTCATCAAGGCCCATGAAAACGCCTTTACGAGGTATTTCGATCGGCTCGCCGAGTGAATCGCACTTGCTGCGCCAAGCTGCATGCAATGGCGCAAATCCATCATCCACATAGCGGTTTATCCAGACCAGTGTGTGTCGTGACCAGCCCTCAATCAACTGAGTGCGGGTAATTTCGCCACAGCCTTCCTCAACCAAAGTGGTTTGATTCGGGCTATCGCCAGGCTCATATTCGTGATCGGGCAAAAGTGGCAGCTCAATGCCAATGACGATCCAATTGGGTTCCTGATCGGGGATGGTGGTATCAGCGGCAATTTTTATGCGGCCGCATAGTCCACCATTGACCTTGATCCGATCAGGCCATTGAAAATGAACGGCCACTTCAGGTGGCGCGAGCGCGCCAAGACTGTCGCTCAAGCCCAAAAAGGCAGCAAACACCGCTCCAATGGCAGATTCCAAAGGCTCTTCAGGTGCAAGAACCAGCGCAGATTTTGCCGTGTTTTTGTCTTCTGACCATAGGATCAATCCTGGATCAATACCGCGCATGGCGGAAGATATCGGCTTGGAAAATGGGTCAAGATTTGCGCGCAGCGGTTCGCCACGGAACATGGGCGGGAACTGCGGCACCTCCGGGTCAGGTTGGCCAAGGATCATTTCATTGCATCCGATTTCATCAAGTTCTCAGCGACATCCCAGAAGGCCTTTGTCTGCGGACTGTCTGGCTTGGCAGCGACAATAGGTGCGCCGCCATCACTGGCAATGCGGATATCGAGATCCAACGGAATCTCGCCCAGAAAGGGAACACCCAGCTTCTCGGCTTCTGCCTTTGCGCCGCCATGACCGAATGGATGATGCACCGTCTGGCAGGTTGAGCAGACGAAAGACGACATGTTTTCGATAATGCCCAGAATGGGTGTGTTCATTTTCTGAAACATATCGATGCCCTTACGAGCGTCAATCAATGCAATGTCCTGGGGCGTCGACACAATAACAACGCCATCGACCTCAGCCTTTTGGCACAGGGTCATCTGCACATCGCCGGTGCCGGGCGGCAAATCAACCAAAAGCACGTCAAGACGGCCCCATTGCACCTGTGTCAGCATCTGTTGCAAGGCACCCATCAGCATTGGACCGCGCCAGACAACAGCTTCATCTTCACCCGTCATCAGGCCAATCGACATCAGCGTAACGCCGTGGTTGCGCAGGGGCAGGATGATATGACCATCAGGGCTGGATGGTCGTCCTGAAACACCCAGCATGCGTGGTTGGCTGGGCCCGTAAACATCAGCATCCAGCAGACCGACCCGCTTGCCCTGTGCGGCCAGAGCCACAGCCAGATTGGACGACACGGTTGATTTTCCGACACCGCCCTTGCCAGAAGCGATAGCAATGATCCGATCCACGCCGGGCACGCGCTTTGACGCGCCTTCCAATGGCTTGGGTGCTTTGATTGGAAATCCGGGAGGTGCGCTTTTGGGCGCAGTCGCAGGTTTTGCCTGGCCTTCGCCAGAGTGTGCAGTCATCACCACATTCACTGCAACAATACCCGGAACGGATTTTACAGCTTCCTCCGCCGCCTTGCGCAAGGGTTCCATGGCAGACCCACGATTGGGATCCACTTCCAGGATAAAGCTGACGCGTTCGCCGTTAACACCCAATCCCTGAACCTGGCCGGTGGAGATGATGTCTTTTCCCTGCGCCGGGTCAATAATTTTGGAAAGGGCGGCCCGGACTGCCTCAAGCGTTGGCTCGCTCATTGAGTATCCATCAGGGCGATATCACCTTCGACCACATGCTCAAGCTCGACGCCATCAAGCGTCAGAACCATGCGCGCATTCAATGGTCCATCCCCAAGTGAACCAGCATCTCTGGCGGCACGTACTGCTTCCTCTATTTCCTGCTGAGAGGTCACGCCGACCTTCTTCAGAAATTTGCGAAGGGACATATTGAAGGCTTCATTGTCCATGTTGGTCTCCCTGTTTTTATGGGTGCAATTGGTTTGCACCTCAAATGGCTGCGTCACTTGTTTTCTTGCACAGCATATTTCTCTGCGATTAAGGTGTAGCGAATATCCAGGGAGAGGGAAATGCCTGTCAAACATCTGATAGGAAGTCTTTTGATATCCGCGATTGCCGTTTTGGGGCTAAAGCTGCCCATTGCGGTTGCGCAGGAAGCTGATCTGCGACTGATTGTCCCGGAACACCTTATCGAAAGCGGACTTACACAACATTTGTTTCCAAGGTTTCGCTTCAAGACCCGTATTCGGGTTGAGGCGATTGTGGAAGGGGAAGATGGCGCAGCAAGCCTGCTGCCAGAAGCTGCAGATGGTATTGCCGTCATGAGTTCAGCGGATGGTGTGCCGTATTATCTGGCATCAATCTCGCCCGACCCGGCCCAACAGGAAAAAATTGCCAAATTGCTGGAC
>CAZOCA010000274.1:0-5335 GCA_964578105.1 uncultured Pararhizobium sp. | reverse complement strand
CCGCAAAGAACCCCTTAGCTATATCTATCCGAAATATGTGATGGACGAGATCGTTGCCGGACTTTCAGTGGGTGATCGTTGGGGTGTTGCTGATGGTCAGTTGGAAGTGGCTTCCAAGCTCGTCAATGCGCGTGTGATGGCTCAGGTGATCCGCCAGTACATTGATGGCGAACTGGACATTGACGCTGCTGCCGACAAAATCGTTGAAGGCCACAAAGGCCTTTAATCGACCGCATAAAAGCGGGCGGCAAATCGTTGCCGCCCGTCTTCAGGATGCAAGGGTTGATCATGACTGACACTTCGATCCCACAACCTCCAAAACATACCGGAGCGCTTGCAAACCGAGAAAAACGGTTAGCTTACGCAATGTTGATTCCAACATTCTTGATCGTTATCGGGATTGTCCTGGGACCGCTTCTGGCGAACTTCTGGATCAGCTTCAAACCGGTGCAGCTTGCCGATTTACGTGCAGCTCAAACCCTTTCCAACGAACGGCTGCGGCCCCGGCCCGAAGTTGCTGGTGAGGAGGTTGTTCTTCAATACCGCATTCGCAATTCCTCGCAAAAGGAACCGATCCAGAATGTTGTCATGCAAGACACCATTCCGGTTGGTCTTGCGCTTAATTTGAATGATGCACGCTGCACGCTGGATGGCCAGAGCTTGAGTTGCGCATTTGGCACTATTGAGGCTGCCGGGCGGTTCAATCTTGAAATTCCTGCGGTGGTGGATCAGACCTATCTGGATGCAGGCGAACGCCCGCGCGATCACAAGGCCGTCTTCACTGGCGATTCAGAAAATATTCTTACGTCCTTTGAATTCACGCTCGATAATTTCCGCAAGATTTTCAGTTCTGACGATTTTTGGAGCGTCCTGCGTGTGTCGCTCTATTATACGGTTTTTGGCACGCTGGGCGCTCTGGTTCTGGGGCTGTTTGCGGCACAGATTCTCAACACTGCCTTTAAGGGGCGCAATGTTTTGCGCGGGCTTTTCCTGTTCCCTTATGTTGCGCCGGTCATCGCTGTGGCTTTTGCCTGGGTGCTGCTGCTGGATGCCGGGCCGGGCGGTACATTTAACGCGATGCTGATGCAAATGGGGGCAGTGGAAGGGCCCATCAATTTCCTGGGGCAACGACACGTACCGATTTCAATCCTGGGATTTACATTCAACTTTCCCATGGCACTCACAACCGTGATTGCTTTTGAAGCGTGGCGCTATTTCCCGCTCTCATTCCTGTTTATTCTGGCGCGAATGCAAAGCATATCGACCGATATGTATGAGGCAGCTGAAATTGATGGTGCGACGCCGCTCCAGCAATTCTGGTATCTGTCGTTGCCGCAACTTCTGGGCATCTTGTCTGTCCTCTTTCTGTTGCGCTTCATTTGGACCTTTAACAAATTCGACGACATCTTCCTTCTCACTGGTGGTGCTGCGGGAACGCGCACATTGACGGTTGACGTTTATGAGCAGGCTTTCGCAGTTTCCAATCTGGGCGCGGGCGCGGCCGTAGCCGTTGTCGTTTTCATTGTGCTGCTTTTCTTTGCGCTGATCTTTTTCAAATTCTCACCGCAGGATGAAGGCTGATGAAATTCGGAACCGTAGATATTTCGGCAGTTCTGATTGGCGCGATTTGGGGCGCCATATGGATGATTGTGACCGGCATTGTGCTGATGCTTGTGTCCGGATTGATCGTTTCACCACTGGTCGGATTGGCTGCTTTTGCGGGGGCGATATGCGGCTTCGTGTTTTTGCTGCTGCAATTCCGTTTTGGCAAAGCAATGACAGCCATTGGCGCACTGACAATTCTTGTGCTTGTCCTGTTTGCCGTGTTGAGTCTTGGCCAGCCATTTGGTGTCGGCCTCGATCAGAAAACGCTTTACCAGCTCATCGCAATGGTTTTGTGGGCCGGTTTAACGGCGCTGTCGATTGGCATGTGTCTTTTGGGCTACCAATCTGGCTCGGCCAAGCGTTACAGAATGGAGTTGTTGCTGATCAGACTGCTGAAGGGGCTTGCCTTTGTTTTCTTCACAATCATCGTGGTGCTTCCATTTTATGTGATGCTGATGACAAGCTTCAAAAGCCAGCAAAGTCTGTTAGCCAATCCTCTTGATTTTTCCATTGATTTTGGTCAGGGATTTGAAAGTCTGTTCCGGTCCTACGTGGAATTGTTCACTCAGTACCATTTTGGCTCGTTTCTGATGAACACAGCGTTTGTGTCCGTTTGTACGGTGATCATCACATTGGCATTTGCTATACCGGGAGCCTATGCGGTGGCGCGGTTGCGTTTTCCGGGGCAAGCGTTTCTGTCTCGGTCCATTTTGCTGATCTATATGGTTCCAGCCATTGTGCTGGTCATTCCGCTTTACGCTGTTTTCTCCCAGCTTGGCTTGCGCAACTCGTTGACTGGATTGTTGATCGTCTATCCGGCAACAACAATCCCGGTCGCGCTTTATATGCTGCAGGGCTACTTCCGAGGGCTGCCTTCTGAATTGGAAGATGCCGGTTTGATGGATGGGCTGTCACGTCTGGGTGTGATTGCAAAGATCACAATGCCCTTGTCTCTACCGGCTTTGGCGTCGGTTGCGCTCTACGTGTTCATGATTGCGTGGAACGAGTTCTTGTTCGCCTTCATGTTCCTGGATGATCTGGATCTCTTCACACTGTCACGTGGCGTGGTGTCCCTCAATTCATCAGAAGTCCCTCGACAACATTTGATGGCAGGCGCTGTTGTTGCAACGGTTCCGGTCCTGGCAATTTTCCTTTGGTTTGAACGCTTCCTTGTTGCGGGTCTGACTGCCGGCAGTGTGAAAGGCTAAACTATGTCTCGTGATCTCGATCTGCAGGCGATGGAAGTATTGCGCCAAAATGACCGTGGTGGCTTCACTGTACCAACGGCCAGATTGTATCCCTATCAGTGGAACTGGGACTCAGCATTTGTGGCCCTTGGCTTCGCAACATTTGACGGGGATCGGGCCTGGCGTGAGCTGGAATTACTGCTGGAAGGGCAATGGGCCAATGGCATGGTTCCGCACATATTGTTCAGGCGCAACGACCCAGACTATTTTCCAGGTCCTTCCATCTGGCGAACTCCGACCCATGAAAATGGTGGTGGTCTCTTTCCCTCGGGTGGCATTTCCCAACCGCCGGTACTGGCCTCAATCGTTCATTGGTTGGTGCAGCAGGATGGCCATCATGACCGCGCGGCTTTGCTTTTTGAAAAGCTGATGCGGTGGCACCGTTGGTACCATACAGATCGTGTTCCGAACGGCCATTCCGTTGTGGCTACGGTCCATCCCTGGGAGACAGGGCGCGACAATTGCCCTGATTGGGAAATCGGCCTGTCAGCGATGCAGATTGATCCTGATATTGAGGTGTACGAACGTAAAGATACCGACCATGTCGACCCCACGATGAGGCCGAGCAAAGAGCAGTACGACAAATATGTTTCGATGATAAAATTTGGTCGCGACCACAATTGGGACCAGAAGGTCATTACCAATGATGGGCCATTTGTGATGGCTGATCCTGGAATTCATTTTATGTTGTTGCGCGCGGATCGTGATCTTTTGGCATTGGCAAAACGTCTCAACAGAAATGATGCCTTTGCGGAAATTGAAAACTGGATTGCGACCGGGGTGAAGGCCAGTGACACGTTCTGGAATGATGAAATCGGCGCTTTTGCGGCCTATGATATTCGTTCCGGAAAGCGTTCAGACGGTTTTTCCAACGCCAGTGCGCTCTGTTTTTATGCAGATGCGGGATCAGATTATCAGCGCATGCGGACATTGGAAAATATGCGCCGGATTCAGACCAAAGCGAAGTTCATGATGCCGAGTTGGGACCCGGAGGCTCCCTTGTTTGAGCCACAACGCTATTGGTGTGGTCCTGTTTGGCCGCAGATGAACCACATCATTGCCAAGGGCCTTAATGAGCACGGTGAGCATCAGCTTGCTGAAAAAATGCGTCTGGATATTGCCGCGCTGATTGAACAATCGGGATTTTACGAGTGTTTCAATCCAATTACGGGCGAGGGGTGCATTGGGGCGAATTTCTCCTGGACCGCAGCTTTGTGGCTAGCGTGGGCATCGCCGAGAAACAACGCTGTAGCAGCTTGAGGAAAGAAAAATGGGTTCAATTCAACTGGAAGCCGTTGAGAAATGGTTTGGCAATGTTCAGGTCATTAAAGGCATAGATCTAGAGATCAATGACGGCGAGTTTGTCATTTTTGTGGGCCCTTCAGGATGTGGGAAGTCAACTTTGTTGCGCATGATTGCGGGCCTTGAAGACACCAGTCGTGGCAAGATTTTGCTGGATGGAGATGATGTTACCGACCGCGTGCCAAGCGAGCGAGGCCTTTCCATGGTGTTTCAATCCTATGCGCTATACCCGCATATGACGGTTCGGGAGAATGTCGGGTTCGGTTTGAAGACTGCAGGTGAACCGCGTTCGGAAATTGATCGCAAAGTGAATCACGCATCTGAAATTCTCGAGCTTGATCAATATCTTGATCGTAGACCAAAAGCCCTGTCAGGCGGTCAGCGTCAGCGTGTTGCCATTGGCCGTGCCATCGTGCGAGAGCCAAAAGGGTTTCTGTTCGATGAGCCCTTGTCAAATTTGGATGCATCCTTGCGGGTGCAGATGCGTTTTGAGATCGCAAAGCTACATGACAAGCTGGGAACCACCATGGTTTATGTGACCCATGATCAGGTGGAGGCGATGACCCTCGCTGACAAGATTGTGGTGCTGAAGGATGGCAGGATCATGCAGGTCGGCTCGCCGCGCGAACTTTATGAAAACCCTGACAATCTATTTGTTGCGCAGTTTATAGGCAGCCCAAAAATGAATGTCATGCCATGTTCTGCAGATGCAGCGACCTTTCATTTACCTGAAAATGGATCAGGTCAACATGGCCTGACGACCGATACCAATGGTGTCAATCATCTTGGAATTCGTCCCGAACACATAACTTTGGGAACGGCAGAGAATTCACATTGCAGCGGCATTGTTGAAGTCGTGGAATATCTCGGATCCGACACGTTTCTTTATGTAAGCAGTCCGGAACTGGGCACGATTACTGTTCGAGCGGGTGATGTGGGGAGAGACCTTAAAGGCAAAGAAATCCATTTGCACTTTGCACAGGACAAAATGCTCTTCTTTGCTGACGACAGGCGTGTTGTCTGACCGATGATGACGGTTGTTGAAGTCGACGCGCGTGAGCGTAGCCAGGTTGCAAATGCAATTGAAACAGCGCTTCTGGCCTCGCTTGCCAGGTCAAATACACAAACTGAGAATGACACTTTTGTGTTGGTTCACAAAGGTCAGAGCGGCACCCTTGCTG
>CAZOCA010000273.1:0-5336 GCA_964578105.1 uncultured Pararhizobium sp. | reverse complement strand
CATTGCCTTGGGTCTTCTCTTCGCGTTTCTTTTGGCCATTTGCTCACGCTTGTTTCCACAAGCCATAAAAGCCTTTATGCCCGTCGCGCTCGTCACTCAAACCATGCCATTGGTGGCCCTGACACCGTTGCTGGTTCTCATGTTGGGACGTGGCACAAGCTTGACGCTGTGGGTCACCATTTCCGTGACTTTCTTTCCCGCATTCGTAACCCTGGCACAGGGCATTTCCCTCGTCCCACGCGGAACTCAAGAACTGCCACGTGCCTATGGCGCTGGCCCGTGGACGGAAATGCGGATGGTCACAATCCCCGCATCCCTCCCCTACCTTTTTGCTGCCACACGGCTCACTGTTCCGCGTGCGCTGTTAGGGGTCATGATTGCCGAATGGCTGGCAACAGGAAAGGGCCTTGGAAATCTGCTGAACCAGTCGCGCGGCTATCTGGACTTTGGCATGATCTGGAGCGTCGCCGCTGTCTCGGTACTGGTCTCGATTATTCTCTATCAGCTTGTGGTCATAGCCGAACGCAGGGTCCTGCGCCGCTTCGGAATGCAAACTGCCGAATAGGCAGCAGAAACCAGCTCAATACTCCGGTTCACCACCAAATATCAGTCAATGTGATGCGACGAAAAAAATGTGCGGCGCTGCGATTTTCGCAGATATTTTTGGGGAGTCCGAAAATTATTGGGCTGTGCGCAGGCAGGCACCCAGCGTGATCGAGAGTAAATTCTGACGATCTTTAGAACCAAATTTGCTGGATGGGTTCCCCAATAAAAAACGGCAGAGCCATGCTCTGCCGTTTTAACGATTTGATTGACGATTTTGCGGCTCGGATAGAGCCAAACGCTAATCAGAGAAGTTCAATTTTACCAACTGATACTTTACCACTGCGGGCGTCATCCTGAGTGTCGAATGAAACCTTCTGGCCTTCGGAGAGTCCGCTGATTCCGGCGCTTTCGAGTGCTGTTGCATGAACAAACACATCTTTTGCACCATCTTCCGGCTCAATGAATCCAAAGCCCTTTTGGCTGTTATAAAATTTTACGGTTCCCGTTTTCATGAGAATTTCCTTTCAATAATGAATGCACAAATGGATGGGGCACAGAAATCTGTGTCCATTCCCTTATCTCGATTTATGTAGAAGAGCCTGAAAAGTGCGCAGTCATCAAAGACGGCATAGAAAACAAGAAGTCCGGTACATATCGATGCATGTCCGCTATACCCCAATTAAGGTTATAGCAAGGCCTGATTTACAGAAGCTCGAATAGAATGCTCCATTCGAGCGCGCCATATCTTGGGAAACGGCCCGGCATATCTTTGCTCTATTTGTCCGCAACCGACCCATTCATGGCGCTTTTTTGGAGCGCTGGCTCCAAAAAAGCGGGGTCCTGCGCAGATGCGGGATGCAGCTTACGCCCCTCTCCACAATAAGCCAAACAGGGTAACTGCTGCTGCAACAGTGCATGATACTGCTCGGATAGTGTTCCAAAAAGTCCAGTGAGGGAGGTAGGTCCTGGTCCAGTACTCCAGCGTCGCAGGCTGGGATATATCCATATCTGCAAGCGTTTCATTCATCGGCACATTGAACAGGATAGTCACACCAAAACAGCCGATAAAATACAATAGACCTGCGAAAGCCATCAATGCGCCGGTCGCGCCACCGACGACCATCAGTCCATAAACCGTCATTCCAAGCGAAACCGGAGCAAGCCCCAGAAACAGCGCCATAAAAATCCAGCGAAAGACCTGGCGATTGATAATCTGCATCGCTTCGACGCCGCCAACGCCGCTGGTATGTGAAAACGAGCGCATGATGAAATCAGAGAATGCGAGAAACACGCCACCCACCAATGCGTAAGCGAGCGTGGCAATTTGGGCGAGAATAAAGAACCAACCGGACATGGTGTTCCTTTCTATTTTGGTTTGGGAGGATGGGGAGCACCTTCAGGTGCTCCCGCTGAGTTAATGCATGATCGAATGGAGGACGATCGTCTCGCAGTGGCTATCAGCCCAAAGGTCGACGATTGATAGCTTGTCATTCCAGCGGTTTATGACCTGAATTGCGCATTCATCGCGAATGCTCTCAATGGCATAGCGATAAGCCAGATTGCCGTGCTGGAACTCGACAGCGTTCATGCCTTCCATGAATGTATCGTGCATCGTCGGCATTAACCCAAAAACAGTATCGCGGACATCAAAGGCGTAGTCGCGCGCTGAGACCACATCCTGACGGTTGCCCAGGACCGACACATGGCCCGATAAGAAGTGTTCAAAGTCGTAGGCCAGCAATGTATCAAATGACTGCAGATATGCACGCACGTCGCTCGTGGCCCCGAAATTCATGAACGGCGCTTCGCCCGGCGTGATCGTATCGATGGCCATCAGGAACTTTTCTGCAGGCAGATAAATCATCACGTCTTTATCGTAGGAATGAAAGCGTATCGTGCGAAGTTCGATATCGACGCCGCCAATGGTAAGATCCAGCGCTTCCTTGAAGGTCAGCGTCGGCGTCAGGACACCATCAAGCGGGAATTCCTGCAGCGTCTCGGCCACCTCGACCGCGGCCACCACTTGAAGCTCCGGAATGTCAGCGAACGCAAATCCACCGCCATTATGATCCCGGTGTCCGTGGCTCATGATCAAATGTGTGATTGGTTTGTCAGGCGCAGCAATTTCAATTGCTTTGCGGAGGTTTTTGCCAAAACTGGGCGGCGCGTCCAGCGCGACAACACCATCATCGGTAACTAGAAATGCGGATTGGTAGATCAGATCCGTAACAAAGAAGAGGCCGGGCTCGATCTCACTGACATGGAGCCCGAAATCTGTATTGATTTGCGCTGCGCGGGCCCGCATCTGAGGTAGTTCGGGCGCGAAATTCCGAAAACTGTTCGGTTGGTCAGCTTCCAGCGAAATCGTATCGGCCAGATTGTACTGCGCCTCGGCCTTTAATACGTTGGCACTGCCAAAAGCCACGAGTGCGGCGAGGAATGAAAGTCTAGTCAAAAGGTGCATCGGTCATCTCCTTGATATGAATGCAATAATCAAGGGATAGAAAGGATGACGTTTTTCGTATTGTCCGAAGCTGCCAAGGAATTGACCGAGGCAGTCAGGCTGAGGCGTTGGCTGTCAGCTGTTTTCGATAGAGTGCCGGCGTTTCACCTGCCCAGCGTTTGAATGCACGGTTAAAGGAACTCTGCTCTGCAAAGCCGGTTAGAAAAGCAATCTCGGCCAATGAATGGCGCTCATCTTGCAAGAGACCTTCTGCCAATTCGCGCCGCGTGGCTTCGGTCAGCGTCTGGAAGCTCAGTCCATCCTCCGATAACCGTCGATGCAATGAACGTGCGCTCATACCAAGTCGGCGCGCCACATCTTCCATCTTCGGCAATCCTTCACTCAAAGACCGGGCGATGACATCCCGGATGCGCTCACCAAGCGAGGGCATCTCTGCAACCTCCGCCAGTTCCCGGTCCAGATGCCCGGACAGAAAACGCGTAATCCCTTCATCGCCCAGCTTATTGGCATTCTGCATTGCAGCTCTGGAGAACAGAATTGCATCGCGGTCCGAGTTGAAGAAGACAGGGCATCCAAAATATGCCTCGTGATACGATGTGAGCTTCGGCGCGGCATGTGCCAGATGCACTTCGCGCGGTATCAGCAATCCACTGGGCGAGACCTCCCGGCCAATCGCCAGCGCACTTGCGAGCGAAGCCTCATTTGATAGCCGCATGCCTAACCGACGTGGACCAGTGCGCAGCAAATGGAACCACGTGTCTTCGCCGGTCGGCTCAAACTCATACTCCACGACGCTGGTCCAAAGTCTGGCATATCGGGCCACGCGCGCATAGGAACCCTGCAGCG
Organism: uncultured Pararhizobium sp.; assembly: GCA_964578105.1. Taxonomy (GTDB): domain Bacteria; phylum Pseudomonadota; class Alphaproteobacteria; order Rhizobiales. The sequence continues at coordinate 1,480 of CAZOCA010000273.1, read as the reverse complement.
TCAGCGCTGATTTGAAAGCCAACCCCAACGCCCCATAGTCATCGCAGCGCATTGAACCACCCGTGCGCAACGGCAATTCAGTCACATCAATGGTTTTCGCGATCCGTTCAAGCATCTCGTAATAGGCCGTGTCGACAATCATGGTCTTCACGTCAGCGGTGGCATCCGGATCAAGGCCGACGGATCGAAGCAGCGCAAGCTGATCCATTCCTGATCCAGTCGCAGCTATCATCTTTCGTACAAAAAGTGACGTCACCATTCCCATGGGCGACACACTAACGCCCAAAGACATGTGGGAAAACCACAAAACGGCGGGTTCTTGAACATCAAGGTTTTTGACGGCCCAACGGAATACACACCAACCATATGGCACAGTGGCGCAATCCACATCAGTTAGAGATCATAGCTGAACACAGCAGTGCAATTCCGCTCTTCAGAGTATACCAATGGATTGCTGATGGCAGGATGGTTCAAGCTTAGAGCTCCAGCACCTGTCAATCCATATTGGAGAACCTGCCACATGCTCGATTTGCAATCGCTGCTGAATGACATCAGCCAGACACTTTCGACCCAAGTCGAACGCGGCAAAGTGGCCAATTACATTCCGGAACTTGCCAAGCAGGACAACCGGCATTTCGGTATGGCCATAGCAACAATTGACGGACAGCTGTTTTCAACCGGTGATGCATTTGAGGCATTCTCGATCCAAAGCATATCCAAGGTATTCACGCTGACAATGGCGCTCGGTAAGATTGGCGACAAATTATGGGAAAGAGTTGGCAGAGAGCCATCAGGGACAGCGTTCAATTCCATTGTACAGCTTGAGCACGAAAGAGGCGTTCCAAGGAATCCGTTCATAAATGCCGGTGCGATTGTCGTCTCCGATGTTGTGCTTGCCGGTCACCAACCGAAAGAGACTATTGGCGAGATATTGTGCTTCGTCAGGTGCCTTGCAAATGACGATTCAATTATGATCGATCAGGATGTGGCTCAATCGGAAACTGATACTGGTTTCCGCAATGCGGCGCTGGCCAACTACATGCGGGCTTTCGGCAATCTGCATCATCCGGTTGATGAGACACTGGGCGTGTATTTTCACCAATGCTCCATAGCCATGACCTGCGTCCAGCTTGCACGTTCTGGTCTTTATCTGGCAAATGGCGGCGTGAACCCATTGATAGCATCGACAGTGGTTCCCCGACACCGGGTGCGGCGCATCAACGCCATTATGATGACTTGCGGCCATTATGATGGGTCCGGTGAATTTGCTTTCAGTGTCGGCTTGCCAGGGAAAAGCGGCGTTGGCGGAGGGATTCTCGTGATTGTGCCTGACAAGGCAGCCATTGCAGTCTGGTCACCCGGGCTGGATCCAAATGGCAACTCGAAACTTGGGACAATGGCGCTGGAAATGCTTGTGGCAAAGACCGGATGGAATGTATTTGGTGCATAGACTAACTTCGTATGGGCCACACGGCATTGG
>CAZOCA010000272.1:0-5354 GCA_964578105.1 uncultured Pararhizobium sp. | reverse complement strand
ATCATAACCTGATCGGCCCACTCTTTGTTCAAACGGTCCAAGCGTGAAATTGGGAGTGAGCCAAAATGCGTCCTGATTGGCAAAGTTTGTTTTTGCAACGCGCCATGAAAGTTCACTCGCAATTCTATGGAACATATCTCGCGGCGGCCACCAAACGCTTGATGTCCCTGAGCCCTACCGCTCCCTTGTAAAATTTCGCATCTCGATTGGCTTTCGTAATTGCCTGAAAAAGAGCTTCCGGATTTGCTTCGGCGATAGCGGTAGCGTTTTTGAAACCGGCCGCGGCAATCACCCGTGCAAATGTCGGGCTGACCCATTGGATGCGACACAGGTCAGAAATCGAGAGGAGTTCTTGAGCGTCCTTTTGGCCAATCCCGGTTTGCTTGATCAATTCAGCCGTCCCGCCAGACGCTGCATCAAAAAGCTGCCGCGTGTTCTTTATGCCCGCCTTGTTCAAATTGTTGACGGTGTCAGCCTCCAGCCAATCAATGTCCTTGAGGGGACGTGGTTTTGGAAAAAACCCATTGATTGCCCGCCTCAACAATTGGAGGTAACTGGCATCGATACCTGACTTCCTGGAAAGCAAGGTCAGAGATTGTTCTGTTTTCAAGGCGCTGCGCAGGTCCGCCAGCGAAGTCACTCCGCTCTTGCTGATCGATCTTGCCTTTTGGGCCATCCCGTCCAGCAAGGGTTTCTGGCTCGGTATCAGGTCTGTGCTGCGCAGACGCTCCTGCAAGGCGTTCAGATCAATTGCGTGTTCGTCGAGGTAGTAGCTCTTCATTGCTGCCCCCTTTCTGAGTGACAGACATTTTCAGTCTGTCGTGTGCCCCCCCGTTCCCGATTGCTTACCGAATCCGGACAAGGATGCTCCGCCCCAGCATACCATTGCGCTGACTGGCCTGGATGTGAGCCGCGTCAATCCGATGTGATGCATCAAAAAACCCCGGCGAGTTTGGTCTCACCGGGGTTTGATAGGTGCTATCGGTTCACATGGTGACCGTCCCACATTCGCGCTGCAGCCTATCGACCACCATTAAAACGTCACGCCCACGGTCAGCGAACCATCAAAGCCGGCAGCCGTGTCGCCATAAGGCTCTAGCCCCGGCGGTAGCGTTCCAGCCAGTGCTCGACGATACGGGCCTGATCTGATGGAGCGCCTGCACCCGGGAGCGATCCCGTCGAGAGACATTCAGAGGGTGAAATGCCGAACCGATCGCGAAAGAGCCGATTGAAATTCGTGGCGTCGCTGAAATGCCATCGCCGCGCGACAGACGCGACCTGACCTCGCTGCGCCTCTGCTCCGGCGAGCTCGAAAAAACATCGATCAAGTCGGCGGTTGCGGATGTGACGAGCCACGCCGCCATCTTTCTCGAAATGCCGGTAAAGCGTTGCGCGCGATACTCCAAATGACGATGCCATGCTGTCAACATCAAGATCGGGGCGGTGAAGATTGGTCGCTATGTAATCCTGAAGAAGGAGCGCGAGTGGCAGATCACGGTCATCGACAGGTGCCTCTCGTGGTTTGGACCCCAGCATGAGCTGACGCACCAGTCCGACAAAGGCGCGCGCGATGAGCGCGGTATCGTCTGCGGTCGTGTCCGATTGGGCTGTCACAAGCTCGGCGTGAGCGGCTGCGAGCAGGCGCCCTTTGGGCGAGGCAAGATCGACAGTGGCTATGGCTGGCTCTTCACCGGGGATGTAACCAAGCGCTGCATGGGGAATGCAGATGCCTCTGCTGAGGCTGCGTCTCTTCTTTGACACGTAACGCTGTGACATGTCGATGAGGTGAAGACGGGACGGTGCAACATCGAAGCCAATATCGGCAACCTCGGCGTGTCCGCCACCCTTATAAAAGCGCTCGAACAACAGGTAATCGTGGCACATCTCGTTGCGCGTCGCAGGATCGTGAACCAGCATCTGAGCAGGTGCGGCAATCCTGGAAAAAAGCAACTCGTCAAAAAAACCGATATCGAGTTCAACACCGGCGCTCTCGACTGGCTCATTCGGATAAACTTCATAAACCGGGGTCGAAAGATCGCGCCACTGTTCCAGATCAAGTCGCATGTTTGCGGTCCTATTCTGCTATGATAATGCACAGGCCAGAAGGCCGAAACGAAAGGTGTTTTTGCGGCAAGCCATCAGTCGCTTTCAGCGGACATTGTGGAACAAGGCTCCTTCTAGACGATATCATCTGTGCCAAACGCACTTGCTTCGCCGTAAAACTGCACCAATGCCAAGAAATATATCCCCACAGTAAGTATTCTAGCTGCATGTGATTTTTTTCTCAAGTACAGGCGGGAATACGAAGCGTGATTTTATATACAAGACTTTGTTTTTATTATAGTTTTTGATGGGTACTGCTTAGCCGGAATGTACACCCGCGCGTAGCCACGCTGACAACAAACCCAGATACGTGATCGAAAAGAGGCGAACAGGTTCATCACGTTCGCGCTCTTGCGTGTGTGGCGTGTGTGGCATGTGTGGCGTGCCATAACTGAAATCTTGCAGCAGGAATCTTTTTTGCAAGAAGACTTGCAGTTGATAGATATGTGTGCAAGTTTGTTTGCATAAACTGCAATAGGCCATAAATGTCCATTATAGAAAAAATCTCCAAAAGCAGCCATGCTCTGACGCCAAACGAACGGCTCCTTGTGCAAACGGTGATGGACAGTCCTGCCACTGCAGCTCTTGGGACTGCAAGTGATCTTGCAGATTCGGTTGGCGTGCATGAAGCGACAGCCTCGCGGCTGGCGCGTAAGCTTGGCTACAGCAGTTATGCTGCCTTTCGACATGCCTTGCGGGATGAGTTCATTGCCACGCGAGAAACCGCCACCCGGTTTGAAAATACGATTGCAGGGAACAGCGCAGACTCAATCCTGGGCGACCTTGCGCAGCAGGAGATGCAGGCGCTGTCGGATTTGGGCAGCATCATCAATCCGGTACAAATTGCCCAAGTCGCTGATGCTTTGGCGGGTGCAAATCGCATTTTTCTTTACGGGTATGGCAATGCTGAAGTGCTGTCCCTGATGCTGTGCAAACGGTTTCGTCGCTTCGGCATGGATGTCCACCAACTGGATGGAGATCCGCGCAGCCAGGCCGAAAAGGTTTTGGGAATGTCGCAGGGGGATGTGCTGCTTACATTCGCCTTCCGCCGACCCCCGCGCGGCTACGAAGCTCTGGTGGAGACGGCACAGGAAGCCGGCGCTGAAACCATTGTCATTTCAGGCAGCAGCGGTGCCATGCTGTCGCCGCAGCCTGATATTCTGTTGATTGCCCCGCGCTCAGGAAGCGCGGAAGCATTTCAAACTCTGACCGTGCCGATGACAGTCTGCAACGCAATTGTCATAGCGGTTGGACACATAGCGAAAGAGGAATCGCTGAAAAAACTCGAAAGGCTGGGACAGCTGATCGAACGGTTCGACTGACCGGACCAAAACTCTAAACGGAGGAACCAAGATGTTCAAAAAAGCAACGTGCTTCGGCGCGATCGGTATCCTATTGTCTGCAGCGGCCTTCGCTGATGGCCATATGGACTCTATGAGTGCAGAAGAACTTCTGCCGCTTGCTCAAGAAGAGGGTGCGGTAATTGTCTATTCATTCACCAGCCGTATCGGCAAAGTGGAAGCGGCCTTTGAAAAGGCCTATCCCGGCATTGACCTGCAGGGGTTCGACATTTCATCGACAGAACAGATTGCACGGCTGACAGCTGAAGCGCAGGCCGGTGTCACCAATGCCGATGTCATCTACGTCTCCGACACGCCGGTCGTTCTCAAGGCGCTTCTTGAGACAGGAATTATTGCGTCCTACGTTCCGCCCCGCGTGGCCGACCGTGTGCCTGCGGAATTCCAGACGCCGCTTTTGGCGCAACGCCTGTCGACAAAGGTCCTGATGTATAATGAAGAGGCCAATCCCGATGGTGCCCCCGTGGACAGCCTGTGGGACCTGACCCGCGAAGAATGGGAGGGCCGTGTTGTCATGGTGGATCCCCTTCAGCGCGGCGATTATCTGGATTTGATGACGGAAATCGTTCTGCGTTCAGATGAAATGGCCGCGGCTTACGAGGCTGAGTTTGGTCAGCCGATTGATCTGGATGGCACGACCAGTGCCGGTGAGCGGTTCATCATCGACCTTTTCGCAAATGATGTGATCCTTGTCGGATCGACGGATGATGTGAATGCAGCTGTGGGTGCCCTGGGTCAGGAAAACCCACCGGTCGGTTTCACAAGCTATTCAGACCGGCGCGACAATGAGGACGAAGGCTGGGCCCTGCAGGTTGCCAATGATGTGGCCCCTGCCCCCGGCATCATCTTCCCCGCTGTCGTGGCCCTTGCGGCCAAACCGAACAATCCAGCTGCCGCACGCCTTGTCATCGACTTCCTGATGGGAGATGAGACCGAGACTGGCGGACCTGGCCTTGCCCCGTTCTATGTGGCCGGTGATTACGTCACCCGAACCGATATTCCGCCACATCCCGATGCTGTGCCACTGGACGCGTTTACCGCATGGCGGATTGCACCGGCTGAAACGGCAAAAATCCGGGCTGAAATCGGTGATCTCGTTCTGACACTTCAATAAGTCACAGGCCGGAGACAGACACCTGTCTTCGGCCCTATACTCGTCCAACAGTTCAAGAGGGCCACGGCTATGACTGATGTCTCCATGAGCCGACAGGGACGGCGCGTCCTATTCCAACAGGGCACAGTTTTGAAATTTGTAGTGCTTGCGCTTCTGATCGCGTTGATTGTGCTGCCGCTGTTCAGAACGGTGCTGTTCACCCTGCAACCGGATATCATCAAGGCCTGGTCTGATGTGCTGACGGGTCGCCTCTCGACCAATCTGTTTTACAAGCCTTTGGGCAATACGCTTATCATTGGCGTTGTGGTTGCAACGGGATGTGTGTTGCTGGGCGGCTTTCTGGCATGGCTTGTCGTCATGACCAATGTGCCCTTCCGCCGAACCATCGGTGTGATGGCAACACTGCCTTTCATGATCCCCTCTTTCGCCGCTGCATTGGCGTGGGGAACTTTGTTTCGCAATGACCGCATAGGCGGGCAGGTCGGATGGCTGGAAGGTTTGGGACTGGATATTCCCAACTGGCTGGCCTGGGGCATGGCCCCCACATTGATCGTGTTGACGCTGCATTATTTCAGTCTTGCCTTCACAATCATTGCAGCCGCATTGGCCACCGTAAATTCCGATCTCGTCGAAGCTGCCCAGATCGCTGGCGCGAAAGGCCGTCGCATTCTCATGGGCATTGTGCTGCCGGTCACCACACCGGCGCTGGTGGCCGCTGGCTCACTCTGCTTTGCCGGAGCCGTCTCGAATTTTGCCACCCCCGCACTTTTGGGTTTGCC
>CAZOCA010000271.1:0-5363 GCA_964578105.1 uncultured Pararhizobium sp. | reverse complement strand
GGCACACAAAGGCTGGTGCGCAACCTGACACCTGAAGAAATTGTGATGCAGCTGCTGGTAGCCCGCGAACGTCTCGGCGATTTTCCTGACAAGGAAACACCACCGGGCACCTACGTCCCGAGCGAAGGACGTCTTGTGACAAATGTGGTGATGATGGGCATGGGCGAACCGCTTTATAATTTTGAAAATGTCAAACAGGCATTGCTGATTGTCTCTGATGGTGAGGGCCTTGCTCTGTCCAAGCGGCGGATTACATTGTCCACATCCGGGCATGTGCCGAATATTCAGCGTACCGGCGACGAAATTGGCGTGAGCCTTGCCATTTCTCTTCATGCTGTGCGGGATGATCTGCGCGACGAATTGGTACCCATCAACAAGAAATGGAATCTTGAAGCACTGCTGGATGCCTGTCGCAACTACCCTGGGGCGTCCAACTCCAGACGCATCACCTTTGAATATGTCATGCTGAAAGGCGTAAATGACAGTCTGGAAGATGCCGTCAAGCTGGTTAAACTGCTGAAGGGCATTCCGGCAAAGCTCAACCTCATTCCCTTCAACCCATGGCCGAATTCACCCTATGAATGTTCGGATTGGGAGCAGATTGAAACCTTTGCCGAGATCGTCAACCGCGCAGGCTATGCGTCTCCCATTCGCACGCCGCGCGGACGTGACATCTTTGCGGCCTGCGGTCAGTTGAAGTCCGAAAGCGAACGGATGAAAAAGCGTGATCGTGAGGCTTTGGAGCCTGTGCAGAGCGTCGACGGCTAGCACCCATGTCGGCTCTTTTTCGCCTGATATTTATTGTGCCCATTGCCTATATTTGCAGTTGCGCGGCTGCGGGGCTGACAATTTATGCAGCCTGGCAACACACAGGCTTTGTGCTTCAGGAAGCTCAGTTTGAGTTGATTTTGGGCAGTGTATTTGTGGCCATGGCGTTTGGCGCTGTTTCCTTACCTGTCAGCCTGATTGGCATTATCATCGCTGAGGCATTCACAATCCGATCCTTTGTTTGGTTTGTTATTATGGGCCTCTTGAACGGTTACATTCTGTCCTGGACACTTCCAGAGTTTCCAACGATGTTTTCTTATCAAGACATGTTTGAATACCCTGCATTGCAGGGTTTTCAGGCAAGCACCACAGCCTATCTGGCAGGCGGCAGCGCCTTCGGACTGATCTATTGGGTGCTGGTTGGGCGGAATTCCGGTTTCGGGGATACCCGCATCAGCTAGTGCGCGTCAGCAGCAGCACAATTGTGGCAACAGAAAATGTAACCAATACTGACAGTTCCGGGAAAAACTCCTTCGCCGAGTTCTCTCATTCAAACGTCCGCGCGACGCTAACGCATTTCTTGGCAGAGATTAACAAGAATTCCTTGCGCCCACGCGTCTTATTTCTATAGTGCGCGACAAAGATCAGGCCGCGCCGATCACGGCCATAGATGTTATTCACTAGCGCAATAGCGTTCACAGAAATTCAGGAGTTCTGCATGTCCCAGACAGGCGACATCAAAAAAGTTGTGCTGGCCTATTCCGGTGGACTGGATACATCCATCATCCTAAAATGGCTGCAGACCAATTATCAGTGTGAGGTCGTGACGTTTACCGCTGATCTTGGCCAGGGCGAAGAGCTGGAGCCAGCGCGCAAAAAAGCAGAAATGCTGGGCATCAAAGAGATCTACATTGAAGACCTGCGCGAAGAGTTTGTGCGGGACTTTGTCTTCCCCATGTTCCGCGCCAATGCCCTTTATGAGGGTGTTTATCTGCTCGGAACGTCCATTGCCCGCCCCTTGATTTCCAAACGACTTATAGAGATTGCGGCAGAAACCGGTGCCGATGCGATTTCCCATGGTGCCACAGGAAAAGGCAATGATCAGGTGCGGTTCGAATTGGCAGCCTATGCCCTGAACCCGGATATCAAAGTGATTGCGCCCTGGCGGGAATGGGATTTGACCTCGCGGACACGTTTGATTGAATTTGCTGAAACCAATCAGATTCCAATTGCCAAAGACAAGCGCGGCGAAGCACCGTTTTCTGTGGATGCAAACCTGCTGCACACATCATCTGAAGGCAAGGTTCTGGAAAATCCGGCAGACGTCGCCCCAGAATATGTTTACTCACGCACTGTATCGCCTGAGGATGCTCCGGACAAAGCCACCATCATTGAAGTTGGATTTGAAAAGGGCGATGCGGTTTCCATCAATGGTGAAACCATGTCTCCGGCCACCATACTGACCAAACTCAATGAGCTGGGCGGCTCCAATGGCATTGGCCGGCTTGATCTGGTTGAAAACCGCTTTATCGGCATGAAGTCACGCGGCATTTACGAAACGCCAGGCGGCACAGTGTTGCTGGCAGCGCATCGCGGTATTGAATCCATCACACTGGACCGAGGTGCAGCGCATCTCAAAGATGAACTGATGCCGAAATACGCCGAACTGATTTATAATGGCTTCTGGTTCTCACCTGAGCGCGAAATGATTCAGGCTCTGATTGATAAAAGTCAGGAACATGTCACCGGAACGGTGACGTTGAAGCTCTATAAGGGCAATGTAGATGTTATTGCTCGTTCATCGCCTTACTCGTTGTATGATGAGGAGCTAGTGACTTTTGAAGAAGGCGCTGTTGCCTACGATCATAATGATGCGGCAGGCTTTATCCGCCTTAATGCGTTGCGTTTGAGAACGCTGGCGAACCGCGAAAAACGCGGCTAAGAGCAATTTTTGCGCTGTTGCGAAGCAGCAAAAGAAACCAAGAAAGCAATCCCTGACAAGACAGGGATTGCACATGGGCACTATGCGGGATATATCCCGCACTGCAACAGCGCACCGTGACGGCACGTGGCGTCTGATTTTTCCAAAGTTTGAAAGCCTCCTAATGTCCCTGCGAAATATCGCCATCATCGCGCACGTTGATCATGGTAAGACTACCCTAATTGATGTGTTGCTCAAAGCCTCTGGCGCGTTTCGCGATAACCAGCAGGTTGATGAGCGCGCGATGGATTCCAATGATTTGGAACGCGAACGCGGCATTACCATCCTTGCCAAAGTTACATCGCTGAACTGGAAGGACTCGCGGATCAACATCGTTGATACGCCAGGCCACGCCGATTTCGGCGGCGAAGTTGAGCGTATTTTGAATATGGTCGATGGTGCCATTTTGCTGGTTGATGCAGCTGAAGGTCCAATGCCACAGACCAAATTCGTGCTGTCCAAAGCGCTCAAGATCGGCCTGCGGCCTATCGTTGTCATTAACAAAATCGACAAGCATGATGCGCGTCCGGATGAAGTTCTGGATGAAGTATTTGACCTGTTTGCAAGCCTGGATGCTGACGAAGACCAGTTGGACTTCTCGGTCCTTTATGGTTCAGCCAAACAGGGCTGGATGGCAGCTGATGCCGATGGCCCCAAAGACAGTATTGCCCCGCTGCTTGAACTGGTGATGGAAAAAGTTCCTGAACCTGTTGTCGAAGCAGGCGCGTTTCAATTGCTGGCAACAACCATTGAAGCCAACCCCTATTTGGGGCGCATTCTTACCGGCCGTATTCGCGCAGGGTCCATCAAACCCAATCAGAGCATTAAGGCCCTGGCCCGTGATGGTTCCATAGTCGAAACCGGGCGCGTGAGTCGCGTGCTCGGCTTTCGCGGTCTTGAGCGTATTCCAGTAGAAGAAGCCTTTGCGGGCGATATCGTGGCTCTTTCGGGGCTGACCATCGCTTCGGTTGCTGACACATTGGTTGATCCAAGCGTTGATCAGCCCATTGAAGCGCAACCAATTGATCCGCCCACATTGTCGATGACATTCCGCATCAATGATGCGCCGATTGCTGGCACCGAAGGTGACAAAGTACAAAGCCGCGTGATCCGCGACCGTCTTTTGAAAGAAGCCGAAGGCAATGTTGCACTTCAGGTAACACCTGGCACTGATGGTGACAGCTTCGAAGTGGCAGGCCGCGGCGAATTGCAATTGGCGGTTCTGATTGAAACCATGCGCCGTGAAGGGTTTGAACTTTCCATTGGCAAGCCCCGCGTGGTTTTCCAGGAAGACGAAAACGGCAACAGGCTGGAGCCTATCGAAGAGGTCATCATTGATGTTGATGACGAACATTCGGGCACTGTTGTGCAGAAATTGTCTGAACGGCGCGCCGAACTGGTGGAAATGCGCCCCTCAACGGGTGGCCGCACACGAATTGTGCTGCATGCGCCAACGCGCGGTCTGATCGGTTATCAGCCGGAATTGCTGTCTGATACCCGCGGAACCGGTATTATGAACCGTCTGTTCCATGAATATGCGCCATACAAGGGCAGCATTCCTGGTCGTCGCACCGGCGCGCTGATTTCCAATGGCCAGGGTGAAGCCGTGGCGTTTGCTTTGTGGAACCTTGAAGATCGCGGTCCCATGATCATTGAGCCAGGCAATCGGGTCTATGAAGGCATGATTGTGGGTGAACACACCAAGGGCAACGACCTTGAAGTCAATGTGCTAAAGGGCAAGCAGCTGACCAATATGCGCTCATCCGGCAAGGATGATGCCGTACGGCTGACCCCCCCGACCAAGATGACACTGGAGAAGGCTCTTTCCTATATTCAGGATGATGAGCTGGTGGAAGTTACGCCAAAATCCATTCGCCTGCGCAAACGCCTGCTTTTGGCTCACGAGCGTAAAAAAGCATCGCGTATGGCATCTGCCAGCTAAAACACTTTCGGTTCTTGCCTAACAATTAAGCCGTCCGGTCTTCCCATTCATGGCAGACCGGGCGGCTTTTTATATTGTCACTGATACTGCGCCACAATCCGATCTCTCTTTGCGTTCAGGCTCAGTTCAGACAGGACATTGCATATAGCTCGCAATATGTGTCTCAGCCGAGGCCCATCAAGCGTGCGTGAATAAAGGAGACGCCCTATGGAACGTTCCAGATCAACGACCAAAATACTCAGAAATGCTGGCATAGCATTTGTGCTAGGCGCAAGCCTGTTTGGAACCCCGTCATTTGCCCAAAAAGAAGGGCTGGCACGGGAAACCCTGGAGCAGTTGGTCTCCGTCCCGCCGGGTGACCTGAGTGATTCAGACCTTGCATTGCGGATTCAGTTGAACAGACGTTTGCTGAATGACAATGTTGCTGAAATTGGTGGCATCAAGCTTCGGAATTTGCTGCGTGCTGACCGTCAGGAAATGCGCAAACGTGGCAAATCGGAAGACACGCAACAGGAAGCTGCTGCTGAAACCCCGGCCGAAGAACCTCAGGCTGCTGAAGAAGAACCAGCGGCGGAGCAGCAAAATGACCGTCAACGCAGACGCGCCGAACGCCGTGCTGCGGAAGAACAAGCCGCCCAAGAGAAAGCGGCTCAGGAACAAGCTGCACAAGAC